>QCSL01000037.1 GCA_003209165.1 Synechococcus sp. AG-670-B23
TTGTTCGACGGTTAAGTGGGCAGATTTGGCAGGCCTGTCAGCGTTGGAATAATTCTGAATGTGTTGATCTGAGTGCCGCCTTTGCTTATTTCGTTCTTCAGTCGTTCTTCCCGCTTCTTTTGATTGCGTTGTCAGTGGCTGCCAGGGTTTTTGGCAGAACGGACAGTCTGGACAACGTGTTGGCCTCAGTGACGCAGTTTCTTCCTCCATCAGCAACCAGCTTGGTGGATTCAACCTTGCGTGGTTTGGTGGAGCAAGGTTTCGGGGCAGGAATTCTCGGTGTTGTTGTTCTACTTCTTACCGCCAGTAACGCTTACCTTACCCTGCAGCGTGGAGCGGATCGGCTTTGGTCTGAGATTCTTCCTGAGCCGGAAGTCGGCCTGTCTTGGGGGAAACAAGTTGCGCAGTTCTGTAGAACCCGTGTCGAAGCTTTTCTGACTATTTTTGCGATTTCTATTCTGATTATCTTTCAGCAGTTGGTGCTCAGTGTTGGGGAGCTCCCGGAAGATATTCTTGGCATTTTGGATGGAGTGATTCCTGGTTTGATGGGATTTGTGCGCTCCAGTCCCATTCTTCCCCTCGGGAGAATTCTGCTTCCTGCCTTGATCTTGTCGTTGATGGCCTGGTTGCTTCAGGCGGTGTTGCCAAGTCGCCGTGTTCCAGCAACCCCCCTAATTCCTGGTTCCTTTTTGATTGGATTTGGCCTTGCTTTTCTCAATAGAATTCTCAGTTTAAGTATTGTTTCCCTTGGCAATCGCTATCAAGCCTATGGCGTTATTGGTGGTGTTCTGGTTTTAACGCTTTGGGTCTGGCTGGTGGGTGTTATTCTCTATTTTGGCCAGTGTCTAAGTGTGGAATTGGCTGCAGTTCGTCTTGCGAAACCTCGGCTCGGGGAACCGAACACCATGACGCCTTGAACTTCGATTCAACTCTGCGAAGCTGATCTAGCGGACCTTCTCCGTTGGAGCCAATGAATCGACCACCAGCAGTGTTGTGGATTGCAGTTGTCTTGTTGCTACTGATTCCAACAGCTGCTGGTCGTTTGTTGTTGGATCTCGCCGGTGGCGTGCTGCTGGCACTTTTGGCGCTTCCCTTAATCCTCTCGGGTCTCGGCTGGATTGGTTGGAAACTCTTGCAGTCGCGGATGATTAGCTGTGCTGAGTGCGGTGCCAACGGTCTGAAAGGGGCTGGCGTCTGTGGTGTCTGTGGCACGCCCTATGCCAATGCTGGAGACACTCCAGCCAGTGCAGCAGCCCCATTCACTCCTGCCAGTGATCTTACGATTGACGTGATCGCTCAGGACGTTGATTCCGATTCCTGAGCCTGTAACTGCCGTTCCCGCAGGAACAAGAAGAACGGAGCAGCGCAGGCGAAGGCCACGCCGAAACTCAGGGGGATGGCCAGCCACCAGCCTTTGATCTTCTGACGCGGACCTTCCACACAGATCCACAGCGTGACTGCAGTGGCCCCCACCAGCAAGTCAGCGCTTAATGAACGTGAGGCTGCTGTGCCGTTGGCATCTGCAATAAACCGCGCCAGATCAAAAGCTTGTCCCCCCCCTTCAGCGATGAACTCAAGGTTGGATTTCCAGGGCAAGATCGCTCCCAAAACGGCCAGAAGCAGATAAATCCAAGGCAGGGCTTTACGCATTGTTCGTGGCTTCGAGGGTTGAGGGATCGAGTTCGACGATCGACTGTTCGATGCTGTCGAGCAGGGTCTGGCAACGGCTTAGGTAAACCTCGCCGTGGAGAACCCGTTGCTGCAATTCCGCCAAGGGCACACTGTTGTTCTGAAGCTCAGCAAGCAGCAGGTCAAGAGCTTGCATGGCTTCTTCGTAGCTCAGGCCTGCAGCATCCTTTCGCCATGCTTCGATGCGATCACGGTGCTCTTTGTTGGATTGGCGCTTGCTCATCAGGAGGTGGTGTTTTGTGCACTGCGTTGGATTTGATCGACCCGTGCCTCAAGGGTTCCGTCGCTCATCCGAATGTTGAGTTGATCACCGATCTTGACGGATTCGAGGTCGGAGATGGCGTCGCCGGCGTCGTTGCTGATCAGGGCCAAGCCGCGTTGCAGCCATCGGTCTGGTGAAAGTGCCTTGAGCAACTGGTGCTTTTGGGCAAGCTCCTGGCGTTGATGCCTGATCTTCTCGAGGGGGGATTGTTGATGCAGCGCTAGGGCCCGATCCTGAAGTCGTTGTCGTTCGCGAAGGATCCTTCCCAGCAGCGCGTCTCTCAATCGGCTCTGACGTTGCATTAGTCCCTGGCGTTCCGCATAGCGGTCGGGCAGCAGCGCCACGATTGCTGCTGTGGGAGTGGCTGCGCGATGGTCTGCTACCAGATCAGCGACGGTCAGATCGTCCTCGTGGCCGAGGCCCGTCACCACCGGAATGGGGTAGTTGGCCAGGATGCGGCAAAGCGCCTCATTGTCAAACACCGCTAGGTCTTCTCGGCTCCCGCCGCCGCGCGCGAGCACCAGGGCTTGAAGTCCCAGCTCGGCAGTGCGCTCGGCCAAGCTTTCCAGGGTGGTGATGATCGTTGGGGCAACGGAACCTTGCACAGGAATCGGCACCACTATCAGTTGCGTCAGAGGCCAGCGTTCCGCCGCTGTGCGCAGCATGTCAGCCAGGGCGGAACTGGGCACGCTGGTGAGCACCGCAATCGTGGAGGGTTGTCTCGGAAGCCGTCTCAGACGGCTCGGGTCGATCACCCCCTCCTGTTCCAGGACTTCCCGCACCCGTTCAAAGTCGCGGAGCACGGTGCTCAGGCTGGGCCGGATGTCCAGCGCCTGAATGGAGAGGCTCGCCCGTGCTGCCCAGAAATTCAGCTTTCCCACTACGGTAACGCCGTCACCGTCTTTGGGCTTGTAGCTCAACTGAGCCAGTTTCGAAGCCCACACCACACCGGAAATGCTGGCGGCGCCGTCGGTGAGTGTGAGCCAGAGATGCCCTTTCTTGAGTTGAGGCCGGGAGACCGTGGCCTCTAATAAAAAACGAGGCGCGAAGCCACGTTCCAGCAGGCTTCCGATGGCTGTGTTCAGCTCAGCAACGGAATAGGTCGGAAGTCGATCAACGCTCAAGGCGGCTGTAGGCGTAACCCCAGTAGAGGCAGAAAACGGCGGAAATGCTGGTCAGCAAAACGCCCCAGTGTTGGTGGATCTGAGTGGCACCAATCGTGCAGATCACCAAGGCGCTGCTGAGCATCCTTGATCCATCACGTCTGTTCTGAACGTAAAGCGGTGCCAACGACTGCCTCAGTGGAATTCCCCTACTGTGCTTCATCAGCCCTGGTCAGTGGCGAGGCAACAAAAAACCCCTCGGCGTGCCGAAGGGTTAGATGGATCAGCGATCGGGAAATCAGCCGAGGCCGATCTGGGACAGGATGCCCTGGCCGGTGAGGAGCTCGGTGCCGAGGCCGATGACGATACCCATCATGGCCAGACGGCCATTCCAGGTTTCAGCGAAGTTGACGAAGCCGAAGCGTGCGTTGTCAGACATGGGTGTGAACCGCGTGGTTTCTACAAATGTAACAAAGGTTGGAGTTTTGTTGCATGTGCTAAAGGCTACTCAATTAGTCATTGACCCGTTTTTCAAGGCTGTCGTCCGTCCGACCTGCGTTTTTTTTCGGGCCGTAGGCATCGCCTGACGTGGTTCTTCCGGCCAGGGGTGCTTGGGATAGCGCCCCCGCATCTCCCGGCGCACCTCCTGGTAGCTGCCTTGCCAGAAGCCTTTCAGATCGCGGGTGCGTTGCAGGGGGCGTCCGGCTGGTGAGAGCAGTTCTAGGGTGACAGGTATACGGCCTCTCAGCACTTGGGGGCCATCGTCAGATCCGAACATTTCCTGCAATTTCACGGCGAGGATGACCTCGTCGGCTGTGTAAGTAAGCGCCGCCTGCCGGCCGGAGGGGATCGGGATGCGTCGCGGCAACAGCTCATCCAGCTGCTGCCTGAAGCTCCAGTCCAGGTCGCCCCAGAGTGCTTCCTCCAAGGCAGTGGAGCTGATGTCGCTCCAGCTCAGACAGCCCTCCAGGGTTGGACCAATCCAGGCATCAGCCTGCTCTAGCAGTGTTGTGAAATCACGATCCGGCCAGGGGGGACCGACCTGCTGGTGCATCCATGCCAGCCGTTGGCGCAGCTGATTGATGCTCTCTGTCCAGGGCAGGGCATCAAGGCTGGCGCACTTCTGCAGCTGCTCGACTAGCAAGGTGCGACACAGCGCTGCCGCAGGCGACGGCTGTGGCGTGCGGCGCACCACCAACGCACCGAGTTTCAGCTGTCGTTCGGCCCGGACCCGCTGTCGTTCGGGATCCCAGCTGGCTTCGTCCTGCCAGTGGCCATCCCGTTCAGCGAGGCTCAGCAGGGTGCTCTGTTTCAGGGCCACCGCCATTTGGATCCGCGTGTCCCTGCCGCCCATGTCGACCCTGGCGACGGCCAAGGCCGGACTGCCATGGAGCGGATCCCAGGGCAGCAGCGTGGCGCCGCGGCCTTGCCGCAGCTGATAGCGGCCTGGCTGGTCCGGACGTTGTTGCGCCAGCCATTCCGGAAAGGCCGCCAGGATCAGATCTCCAGCGTTGACAGAAGAATCCCGGCCCTGGGGTGACGTGCCAAGTCGCTTCAGTTGGCGGCGCAGTTGCTGGCTGAGCGTCCGCAGGGATGAATGGCGCCTGATTCCGTTCAGCCGGGTCTCGAGATCACTGCCGATTTGCCGGCGATCAAAGGTGTCCCGTTCGCTCAGAATCGCCGCAAGATCACATCCCAGCTCGGGGTTGCCCTGTTCATGGGCCTTCAGCAGCAGCATGCCGAGGCGGGGGTGAACGCCCAGGCCGCCAATCAGCCGTCCCCGCTCGCTGATGCGGCCGTCCTGCTCCAGCAGGCCGAGCTGTTGCAGGCCGAGCTGTCCCTCCTGCATGGCTGCTGCTGGGGGAGGGTCCAACCAAGGCAGGTCTTCTCCCAGCCCAGCCCCCCACTGGGCCAATTCCATCAGCACCGGCTGAGGATCAGCTAGCAGCAGTTCAGGGGGGTGAAAACGTGGTCGTCGCTGCTTTTCTGCCGGTGACCAGAGGCGGATGCATCGGCCTGGGCACTGTCGGCCGGCTCTGCCGCTGCGCTGCTCTGCACTGGCAAGGCTGGAGGCTGTGGTCTCCAGGCCCTCCATGCGGGTATTGGGGTCGTAGCGCAGTTGACGGCTGAGGCCGCTGTCAATCACCAGCCGCACCCCATCGATCGTGAGGGAGCTTTCGGCGATGGCGCTGGCCAGGATGATGCTGCCGTCCTGGCTCGGGTTGCAGCGCTGCAGGGCTGAACTCTGTTGCTGCAGTGGCAGTTGACCATGCAGCACCTGAATCTTCCAGTTCTGCAGGGAAGGGGAGGCCGTCAGGATTTGCCTGCAGCGTTCAATCTCTGCTAGCCCCGGTAGGAAGACCAGTACACCGCTACCCAGCGGTTGATCGAGGGCGTGCTGCTCGATGGCGCGTAACACCTGTTTCGGCAGGGGTTCATCAGGCCGTGGTGGTTGGTGATGGATCTCTACTGGGTGGCAGCGGCCTGGGCTTTCCAGCACCGTCGCTTCGGGGAGCCGTTCCCTCAGGTCAGACAGATCCAGGGTGGCCGACATCAGTATCACCGCGAGATCTGGGTTCAGCAGCGGACGCGCCTCGCGAAGTAGGGCTAGGCACAGATCCGCATTACGCCCCCGCTCATGAAATTCATCGAAGATCACGCACGCCACCCCATTCAGCGAGGGATCGCTCTGTAAGCGCCGCAGGAAGAGGCCGTCGGTGATCACCTCCACATGGGTGCGGCTGGATCGCTTCTGTTCCCCGCGCACGGCATATCCAATTGTGGCGCCGATCTCTTCTCCAAGTGTCGCGGCAAGGCGGGCGGCGGCTGCTTTGGTGGCCAGCCGCCGCGGTTCGATCATCCAGATTTTCTGCTCGTCTCCCAGGACGCCTTGGCCTTCGGTTAGCGCTCCGATCAGGGCCAAGGGAACGCGTGTGGTCTTGCCAGCTCCAGGGGGTGCCTGCAGCAGTACCGTTTGCCCTGGGCGCACTTCGGAGCAGATCCGCGCCAACAGGGCGTCGATCGGGAATTGGCTCAAAGCGGTGTTTCCGCTCGATTCACGGGACGAGGTTCATCAGGCCGAACAGAAGCAAGCTGCTGATGGCGCCGACGGCGGCCAACAGCCGCACAAGAGGGCCGATAGAAACAACGAGGGAGGCCATAAAGACTTTCTTAAAGGCCGGAGTGATTCCGGTCTAGCTCGTTGTCTCTTGCGTTGCTGCATTCATTCGCACGCCTTTACACAACCACCGCTCGTGATCAGCGCACGTGTCGGGTTCCATCCACGGGGTGGTACTCCTCCCCGGTGAGTTCCTCAAACACAATCGCCGGCAGGCCGGTTTCGAACATGGTTTGTAGTGCCTCCTTGAGATAGGGATTCCAGCCCCCGGTGCTCACTTGGCCATGGCGGACGGTCCAGTCCCACGTGCCCTGAAGGTCGCGGGGGATCCGGCCTTCTCGGTCACGGCGGGCCACCAGATCGAGAGATTCGACAAGCCCCACAGTGATCGGCTCCTTGCCGTAGGCCGGTGTCAGGCTCAATTCAAGGCGAACCGGATCTTCTTTCATCAAGCGAAGACGAAAGCGGGGGGGCAGCTTTAGGCCCTTGATGACCGCGGCAACGATGCGTGTTCTCTGATCCACTCAGGCGACCCCTGTCGACTCCAAGCCCCCAATTTATTCAGTGTCGGGTCCGGCGGCCGTTGAGCCATCGTCATCGTCGCCGCCAAAGCGCACAGTCAGCAGGTCTTCTTCCGTGATGCGTCCCTCACTGTCAAGCAGTTCTGGGTGGACGGTGACCTGGCCCGTGCGGTCGCCGGGAGCGTTGCTGGGGGCACTGCTGATCGGACCACTGGCAGCGCGAAAGCCCTTGCTCATCACGCGGAAGGCTTGCCATAACAGGGTGACCAACACTGCTCCGTAGAGAAGAGGAAACAGCGAACCGAGCATGACCCTCCTACCCAGCTGAATGTCTGCATTCTCACGCTATCGGCCCCCCGGTTGCATGTGGTCACAGCTTTGACATGGACCGTGGATGTTTTTGGATCTGCTCTGCGTAGCGTCGAGTTAGTCGATAACCCTGAAGCTGTTATGACATCTCAGTCCCGCGCGCTCGTCGTCTCTGCTCTGGCGGGGGGATTGCTGGTGGCTGGAGTGTCGTCGATTCCATTGATTGTTGCTCCACTAGAGGCTGAAGCGCGCCCGGCGATCCGTCGCGAATCCTTTGTGGCAGCGGCTGTAAAGCGCAGTGGTCCTGCAGTCGTCACCCTGGAGACTTCGCGGACCGTCAATCAGTCCAGTTCTGCGGGTGTGCCGCCGGCCCTGATGCGGGACCCCTTGTTTCGTCAGTTCTTTGGCATCCCACGCTCCCCAGCAGCGCGCTCCAGGGTCCAGCGCGGCCAAGGCAGTGGAGTCATCTTTGATGCCAAGGGCCTGCTGCTCACTAATGCCCATGTAGTGGAGGGGGCTGATCAACTGACCGTGGGCCTCTCCGATGGCAGAAGGGTGCCGGCCCGGGTGGTGGGCAAAGACAGCCTCACCGATCTTGCGGTGGTGCGTCTGGAGGGTTCCGGTCCCTGGCCTGTTGCGGATCTGGGAAATTCCGACCAGCTCAGTGTGGGCGACTGGGCAATTGCTGTGGGCAACCCCTTTGGCCTGGAGAGCACGGTGACCCTGGGCATCATCAGCAACCTCAACCGCAACGTTGCCCAGCTCGGGATTTCCGGAAAGCGTCTCGATCTGATTCAGACCGATGCGGCGATCAATCCCGGCAACTCGGGCGGGCCATTGCTCAATGCCGACGGTGAGGTGATCGGGATCAACACCCTGGTGCGATCAGGGCCTGGGGCGGGTCTGGGTTTTGCGATCCCGATCAATCGGGCTCGAACCATTGCCCAGCAGCTGGTGACCAGCGGCAGGGCCCTTCATCCGGTGATCGGCATCCGTTTGTCTCCGGTGCCAAGGCCAACCCCCACATCCCCGGTGCCCCCGGGTGCCGTGATCCGCACCGTCCAGCATGGAGGGCCGGCGGACCGCGCCGGACTCAAGGTGGATGACGTGATCAAACGTTTTGATGGACAGGCTGTTGCTGACCCTGCTGCGGTGGTTAGTGCCATTGAGCGCCGAGGCGTCGGTGCCACGGTTGTTTTGGAGGTGAAGCGTGGTCAGGAGCTGGTCACGATTGACGTTAAACCGGTTGATATGACGGCCTTGGCTCCCAGGTGATGCGTTGACCTCAGGCGTCTTCGGCGTCCCTTAGTTGTTCAACGCATTGGGTGATGCAGTCGCCATCGTCGAGCGAACAGGTGGTGATGCACTGGAAGTAGGTTTCCACCGCATCCCAGGTCTGCTCATGGGGTGCCTGTCCTCGGACTGATGAACCGCCAATGGGTTCGCTGTTGCCGGGGCCAGAAACCATGCTCATTGGGACTTGGGGATCAGTTTTGTCAGCCTATGCAGATGAAAACAGCAGGTAAAGAGAAATAAGTCTTCCTGCCTAAGGCTGTGTGAAGTTTTCGGCGCTGCGGCCTGATGCCAGTCAGGCCGCCTTCTTACGGCGGGCGTCGCGTGCCTTCTGCTTCTCCTTGTTGGCCTTCCGCTTGGCCTCCCGTTCAGCATCCAGTTCTTTCTCCTTTGCCGCTGCCCTTTCCTCTTCTTTTTTCTCGAGGTAATAGTTGTAATCACCTCGGTACAGCACCAGCTCGCCGTCCCGGAGTTCCACGATCCTGTTGGCCACCCGGGAGATGAAATAGCGATCGTGGGAGACCAGCAGCGCAGCTCCTTCGTAGGCCATCAAGGCGTCTTCGAGCATCTGCTTGGCGGGAATGTCCAGGTGGTTGGTGGGCTCATCCAAAACCAGCAAATTGCAGGGAGAGAGCAGCATCAGGGCCAGGGCCAGGCGAGCTTTCTCGCCTCCGCTGAGCTTGCCGACCTCCTTGAACACAGTGTCGTTGCTGAAGCAGAAACTGCCCAATAGCGAACGAACCTGGGTCTGGGTCCAATCGGGGACCGCTTCGTACATCGTGTCGATCACGGTCTTGGACAGATCCAGCGCTTCGGCCTGGTTCTGTTCGAAGTACCCAGCAATCACGTTGTGCTCCCCAAGTTGGGCACAACCTTCATCAGGGGTTTCAACCCCCATGACAAGGCGTAGCAGGGTGGATTTGCCCGCCCCATTGGGGCCGACGAAGGCGATGCGGTCGCCCCGCTCCACCTCAAGTTCAGCCCCCAGGAAAAGGATCTTGTCCCCATAGCTGTGGGTGACGTTGTCGATCAGGGCAACCTGGGCTCCAGAGCGCGGGGCGGGCGGGAACTGGAAACTCGGCCCGGCCACGGATTCGATCGGTGCGTCCACCCGTTCCACCTTGTCGAGTTGCTTCTCACGGCTCTTGGCCTGGGTACTGCGGGTGGCGCTGGCGCGAAAGCGGTCGATGTAGGCCTGTTGGGTGGCGATCTCCTTCTGCTGCCGTTCGAAGGCCGCCTGTGTGGCCTCCCGTTCCAGCTGTTTCTGCTCCAGGTGGGCGCTGTAGTTGCCCAGATAGCTGCGGGACACCCCTCGCTCGGTGGAGACGATCTGATTGCAGACCCGGTCGAGGAAGGTGCGGTCGTGGCTGATCACCACAAGGGCCGCGCTCTGTTCCAGCAAATAGCTCTCCAACCACTGGATTGTCTCGACATCTAAATGGTTGGTCGGTTCATCCAGCAGCAGCAGATCCGGTTCCTGCAGCAGGATCTTCCCCAGGGCGATCCGCATCTGCCAGCCCCCGGAATAGTCCTTCACCTGCAGTTCAGCGCCCTTAGGCGTGAAACCGATCGTGGGCAGCAGCTTGTCGATCCGCGCATCGAGTTCGTAGCCATGCAGCGCTTCAAAACGGTTTTGCAGCTGCCCTAGTTGTTGGATCAGCTGGTCCAGATGATCGGGGTCTTCCGCAGCCCGTTCAGAGCCCATCGCCTCTTCCACCTGCTTCTGCTGGTTCATCACCTCGGCCGCTTCGCCGAAGGCTTGAAACAGTTCCTGGCGCACGGTGCGCTCCAGGTCCACGTCGAATTCTTGTTGGAGGTAGGCGATGCGGGGCTCCCCTTGCCGAACCACCTGGCCACTGGTGGGCTCTTCGTGTCCGGCGATCAGACGCATCTGCGTGGATTTGCCGGCGCCGTTCATTCCCACCAGACCGATCCTGTCTCCGGGTTTCACCTCCCAGGTCACTGCGCGGAGCACTTCGCCCGTGGGGTAGATCTTGCCGACATTTTCGAGTCGCAGCACCGGCGGAAGGCGTGATGTCCCCCATCATCCCTGCCTGCAAAGTGGTGGAGGTTTCCGGAAGCTGGTCGCCATGCTGAAACTTGAGCAGATGGCCGCTCTCGTGGTGGCCGCAGGCCTGGCGATCGTGAGTTATTTGCTCTTTTTCAGTTGGGCCGGTGGTGGTGGTTACGAACGCCGTAAGCGCGCCGAGCCCCAGGCGTTGCTCACCTCCGATGTTCCAGAGCTCAAAGACCACCTCTCGCTTTAACCAGCCAGCGATTGCTGTCTTCATCGTCGAGGCTGGCTAGATGCTCGCGAACTTCTTGGGCTGTGACCGGCAGCCCCAGTTCGTCGCCCAGGCTGCAGATTCTGGCCATGGCGCCGTTGGGATCCTGCAGGGCCTGACGAAATAGCGCTTGGGTCTGTTCCGAATTGCTGCTGATGCGGGCATATAGCGATGCGGCGTTAGAAGCCATCGCGGTCTGAGCAACTGCTCAAACGCTATTCAGGGCCAAAGGTCTTGTCAGGCGGCCTGTTCGATGCCGTCATCGTGCTGCCCCAGGGCCGAAGCGTCCTCCATGCTGCGGGCATCCATGCAGAGCACCTTGCGCAACTGGGCGTAGTTGGCCGCCTGGGTGTTACGTCCTTCCTGAGAGGCGCCGTATTCGGCCCGTTGCAACACGTGGTGTAGGTGGGTCAGCAGGTAAGTGCTGATTACGGCTGACACCAGCACGTCGCTGTTCTCAGCGCTGCGACGGGGGCGTCGGGACCGAGCGCGTGATCCGGCTGGGCTGCGACGGGAGCGAGATGTGGCTTGTGTCATGGGGTTCTCCGAGGAGGACCAACGCCCCCCACCATAGTCATGGATACTACCCTTGACCACCTCTGTACACTTTTTAGTAGCTGAGCCTCTTTCTGGGGATCCGGTTGTGCCCACCCGTCAGACCTCATCCAGCGGGAAGCCGAAGTCCCCGAGAATTCAGGTGGTTCTGCCTGAGGATCTCTGTGCGCGTCTCACGTCGATGGCGGAGCTGGAATCCCGCACGGTGAGCAACATGGCGCGTGTGCTGATCCAGCAGGGTGTACACCGCCATGAGCAGGAGCTCGAGGCGTCACCTCCACCCCCGACTCGCGAGGAGCGCCTGCGGTCGGCCTTGGAATCGCAGCAGCCCCGCCGTTTGCGGGGAGCCCCCCGGCGCTTGCGCCTGCACCGGCCTGGTTAGGCCGGATCCACTCGCACGCCAAGAACGGTCTCTCGGCTGGCTCCAGTTACAGTGGGTACGTTGCCAGGGTGATTCTGCTGGTGCCACCAGGCCAGCAGTGCGAAGACAAGAGCTTCTCGCGCCTCAGTCGGAACCCCTAGACGGCTGCTCTCGTCCAGCTGGGTGCCTCGGCATCGTCGGCGTAGCTCATGAATCAAGACTGGGTTTTGGCTGCCACCTCCTGCTGTGATCAGCTCGATCGGTGCGATCCCGCGTCTTTGGCGCAGATGCTCCAGATCCTGAGCGATCACAGCAGCAGAAAAGGCCGTCAGGGTTGCGATGGCATCGGCCGCTGCTGCTCCATTGAGCTGATGCAGCCTTCGGTTGAGGTCGTCTTGCCCGAAACACTCCCGTCCTGTGGATTTCGGTGGTGCCAGCTGGAAGTACTCCTCCTGAAGCCAGCGCAGGATCCAGCCCTCATCTGCTCTGCCCTGCGCTGCCATCGCTCCACCCTTGTCGAAGTGTTGGGCACCACTGGTGAAATGGTGCATGCCCAGGTCGATCAGGCTGTTGGCCGGTCCGCAGTCCCATCCCAAGACAGCTGCATGGCGGTCTGCTCCACCGCAGGGCGGGATCAGGGTGAGGTTGGCAATTCCACCCAGGTTCAACAGCGCCCGCCAGCCCTCAGTGCTTCCCAGTAGCGCCGCATCGGCCCGAGGTACGAGTGGTGCCCCCTGCCCCCCAAGCGCTAGATCAGCAGCCCGGAAGTCATGGATCACCGGCCTTTGCAGCAGATGGGTTAGCAGAGGGGCCTGCAGCATCTGCCAACTGGCCCCCCGTGCACCTTGGGCCGGGGGCCGGTGCCAGACGGTCTGGCCATGGCAGCCGACCAGTTCAGCTGTTCCATCGGGATCGCAGGCCTTTGCCGCGTTTGCTTGCACCTTTGTGATTGCTTCCGCCAACTGCAGCCAGAGGGATGCGGGCATGGGAGCGCCCTGGCCAGCGTCCACCACCTGCTGCTGAAGTTGGGGCGGATAGGGTTGATGGTGGTGGCGAAGCAGGGACCACTGCGGATGCTGGGGGGGGCCATCGAAGCGCGCCAGCACGGCATCGACACCGTCAGCACTGGTTCCGCTCATCAGCCCGAGGCAGTGCATCGGTTCAGTTTTTCGGCAGCCGTTGCAGGTCGTCTATGAGCCCCATCACCACCAGCAGGTGACCCTCCTCCAGCACATGGGATGCCGGCGGGTTCACCATGAGGCTGCTTTGCGGTCCCGCGGCTAGCACGTTGACCCGGAAGTTCTTGCGCAGATTTAAATCCCGAAGCGAGCGCCCCACAAAGGGTTCCGGAACCTTGATCTCTTCGATGCAGTGCTGTTCATCCAGAGCCAGCCGCTCCATGAGGTTGGGGCGCACCAGTTCAAGACCCAGGCGCTCCCCCTGCATCCGCGAGGGGAAGATCACTCTGTCGGCCCCTACCCGTTTCAACATTTTCTCGTGAAGATCGCTCGTCGCCCTCGCGATCACCTGGCGCACCCGGCTCCCTTCACTGTCTTTGGCGATCAAGGTCGCGGTGATGCTGGCCTCGATTGGTTCACTGATCGCCACCACGACGGTGCCCATTTCGAGTACGCCGGCCTCCCGCAGGGCCTCTTCGTCGGTGCAGTCCACAACGCGGGCCTCCACGCTGGGCTCCACCTGGCGCAGTTCATCCACCGCCCGCTCCGAGCGGTCCACGGCCAGCACATCGGCTCCGTTTTGGAGCAGTTCCCGGCAAACGGCGATGCCGAAACGGCCCACGCCGATGATCGCGAATCCCAGGCGATCGCTGCCCTGTTCCTGGCTCCACTGCCACCACTCCTTCATCGCTTCCTCCCCCATTGATCGCGCTCAGACATACAGATCCTCGCTGGGGTAACCGATTCGATTCTGGCGATTCATTTGGATTTGTTCCTGGGTCATCGCTTCCCAGATCGCACTCAGCAGAAGCAAGATCCCCAGCCGTCCCACAAACATTCCCACCATCAGCACTGCCTGGCCGAAACGGGGGAGTTCAGCGGTCACCCCAAGATCCAGGCCCACCGTCGCAAAGGCGGAGATGCAGGTGAACAGCATTTCCATAAAGGTGAACGAATCCTTGCCGTTCAAATTGCTGGCGATGCTGATAAGCAGAGCCATAGCCATCACGAACAGCAGGGAGCCCACCGTGATGCCAACGGCCCGCAGCACTACCTTGTCGCTGATGGTTCTGTTGCGGATGATCACCGCCTCTCGGCCGCGCAGCGTGGAGCGGGTGGCTGCCATCAAGGCGGCCACTGTGGTGGTTTTGATCCCACCACCGGTCCCGCCGGGGCTAGCCCCGATGAACATCAGCACCATCAGTAGCAGCAGGCTTGATTCGGTGACGGTTTCGAGCGAGAGCGGAACAGTGGTAAAGCCGGCCGTGCGTGCTGTGACGGATTCGAACAGGGCCGTGAGCCAACGCTCAGACCAGGGCATGCCTGCGAAGATTTCGCCCTGGTTCAACCATTCCGTCAGGGCCAGCCCACCTGCTCCAAAGGCGATCAGCAGCATGGTGGTTCGTAGCACCAGGCGGGAGTGGAGGCTCAGACGACGGCGGCCTCGCCGATTGCGCAGCAGCTGTGTGCTCAGATCGCTGGTCACCCGCCAACCCAGGCCGCCGGTCACGATCAGCAGCATCACCACCACATTCACCACATCATTGCTGCGGTAGCGCTCGAGGCTGTCGGTCCAAAGTCCGAATCCCGCGTTGTTGTAGGCCGAGATGCTGTGGAACACCGCAGCCCAGAGGCGTTCGCCTTGGTTGGGGATGTCATCAAAGCCGTAGTGATAGAGGATCACGGCCCCCAGCAGGATCACCAGCGTTGCCGTCAGGGCAATGCCACCAAACGTGCGCCCAACGCCCCCCACGCCGAATTCATCGAGAGCCTGGCCCCGGTCTAGCCTTCGCCGAAGGGCTGTTCCTTGCACCACAAATCCCTGAAGAAACGTGGTGATGGCCATCAAGCCAAGCCCCCCCGCCAGGATCATCAGAGCCAACACCGCCTGGCCGAAGGTAGTTAGATCGTTGCCGATGTCGATGATCGACAGTCCCGTCACGGTGATGGCTGACGTGGCTGTGAACAGAGCCTCCCAAAGCCCAACGCTGCTCGAGGAGCACAGCGGAGTGGCCAACAGCAGCGTGCCGATCAGCACCACCAGTAACCCGGTCACCACGGTGAACTGGGGAACCGTGAGCCGACGATGCCAGCCCTGGCTGCGTTCGATGGCCCTTCCGATCGGCACAGTTGCGCGCGAGATCTGACCAGTGTTAATCAGGATCCGCCGTAATGCCAGAGGATCAAAGCCGGCACCAGGACGGTCATGATCACCGTCAGGCCAAGCCCGTAGCGGGTGACGTCCAGAAAGCGATAACGGCCTGGACCGAACACCATCAGATTGGTCTGGTACCCGACGGGGGTGAGAAAAGACTGACTGGCGCCGAACAGCACTGTGATCAGCAAAGCGGTGGGAGATAGCTGCAGGGACGGAGCCAGTTGCACCGCAACGGGAGCTAGTAAGGCCACCGAGGCGGCATTGCTCATCACCTGGGTAAACAGCGTGGTGCCGATGAAGACCACCATCAAGGCGGCATAGCTCGGCCAGCCTGCCAGCCCCTGCTGGAGCACCAGAGCGAGGGCATCGGCAAGGCCGGTGCTCTGCATGGCAACGCTGAAGCTGGTGAGGGATCCCAGCAGCAGGATCACGTCCAGACGGATCGAGCGTTGCAGTTCACCGAGCCGAAGACAGCCGGTGGCCACCACGCTCACCATTGCCAACAGCACCGCGGCAACCAGGGGGATAGGGGTGAGACTAGGTAGCAGCAGCATTGCTAGGGCAATGCTGACGGCCACGGGCTTGCGCCGCACAGTGGGCAGGTCATCCTCCAGTCGATCTAGAACCAACAGGTCGTTGCTGGCCTGCAGGCCGCGGATGGAGTCGATCGGTGCCTGCAGCAGCAGCACATCTCCTTCACGCAGGATGACCTGACCGAGCCGTTCCTGGACTGTCTCTTGGCCGCGGCGAAGTGCGAGCACCGTGGCGTTGTGTCGTTGCCGGAAACGCAATTCCCGCAGGCTGGCGCCCGCCAGGGTGGAACCAGCCGGTAACAACACCTCAACGGTTTTCTGACCGCTGGCCTCTTCGGTGTTCAAGCTGAAACCCGCGTTCTGGTCCTGGGTTGTGAGCTGAACAGTGTGATCTTGCTGGAGACGCAGCAGATCCGGCCGGGTAATCCGCAACAGCAGACGATCGCCGGCTTCAAGACGACGGTCCGCCAGGGGTGGCAGCAACCTTTCTCCACCGCGTTGCAGTTCCAGAACGTCTACGTCAAAACGACGTTGCAGTCGACTGTTCAGCAGGGAGCGGCCCACCAGCTCTGAGTCGGGAGGGATGCGGACCTCCGTGCAATAGCTGCTGGTCTTGCTGGTGTTGCCCAGGTCATCCGTCGTGGCCCCACGGTCCGGCAGCAGCACTTTGGGAGCCATGACGAGGTAGATGGCTCCGGCGAGCCAGACAGGCAGGCTGATCAGGGTGAAGCTGAACAGATCGAGGGAGCCATAACCCAGTTGTTCGCTGATGTCGCTCACCAGCAAGTTCACTGAGCTGCCCAAGAGGGTGAGGGTGCCTCCCAGAACCGTTGAAAAAGACAACGGCAACAGCACCCGGGATGGTGAAATGCCGCGCCGTTGGCACCATCCCTCCACTACGGGAAGCAGGGATGCCACCACGGGCGTGTTCGGCACAACTCCTGAAACAGGTGCAATTACGAAGGCCATTAGGGCGATCAGACGGCGCGAAGAACGGATCCGCTCCGAGGCGATCAGGGCTCGCAGTCGATCTAGGGCACCGCTTTTGAAGAGTGCAGCGGAGACAGGGAAGAGGCCTAAAAGGGTGATCAATGCCGGACTGCCGAACCCCGCAAGGGCTTCCTGTGGATTGAGCACCCCGGTCGTGATCAGCAGGCTCAGACTCAGCAACCCGGTGAGTTCCGGTGCAATCACTCCGGTGATGAACAACACCACCGCCAAACCCAACACGGCCAGGGTGATCAACGCCTGAGGGTTCTGGAGAGCGCTGCTCAGCTCGGCCATAGAGGCGAGTCGCCGGTCGTCAATTGCGGCGATTCTGCCCCGGGATCAAAAAATTGCTCACGCAGCCACTGCTGCAGGCCCTGCAGCCCATCCCCCCGCGCGGCGGAAAGGAACAGGACGTCGGGCTCCAAATGATGAATCGTCTCTATCGCGATCGCCTCACAGCGGTCGATCTGATTGGCGATCACTCGGCGCAGGGCTGTGCTGCCAAGGTCGTCGAGCAGGCGATGCACGGTGTCCAGGTGGCCTTGCCAGTCGGGGTCGGCAAGATCTACAACCAGCAGCAGCAAATCTGCGTCCAGCGCCTCCTCCAATGTCGCGCGGAAGGCTTCCACCAGGGGGGCTGGGAGATCGCGGATGAAGCCCACCGTGTCGGTGAGCAGCAACCGTTCGGGGCGTGCTCCAGGGCAGGGCAGGTCGAGTTTGCGCGTGGTGGGGTCCAGGGTGGCGAACAACTTGTTTTCTGCCAGCACTCGATCGATTTCCCGTTTGCCACATAAGGCATTGAGCAGGCTGGATTTGCCCGCATTCGTGTACCCGACTAGGGCCACCCGCGGCAGACCACGCCGCTGATCCCGCAAGCGGCTGCGGTGGGATTGAAGTTGGCGTTGATCCCGAAGCAGTCGTTCAATGCGTCGGCTGATGGCCCGTCGATCTTTTTCCAGCTGTGTTTCTCCTGGGCCGCGAGTGCCGATGCCGCCGCCCTGCCGCGAGAGGCTGCTGCCCCGCCCCAGCAGCCGCGGCAGTCTGTAGCGCAGTTGGGCCAGTTCCACCTGAAGACGCCCTGCCGCACTGCCGGCCCGCTGGGCAAAGATGTCGAGGATCAGCTCACTACGGTCGGAGACCGCGCAGCCGAGCAGCCGTTCCAGGTTGCGGGCCTGTACCGGGGTGAGCTCCCTGTCGGTGATCACCAAGGAGGCCTGGCAGCGGCGGATCTCGAGAGCAGCTTCCTGAAGCTTGCCGGATCCCCAGAGCGTCTGGGGATTGGTTTGGCCCCGGCGCTGGCTGGTGCGGGCCACTGGCTCGGCGCCGGCACTTCGCACCAGCCCTTCCAGCTCGGCCAGATCTCGTTGGTCGCGCTGCTCATCACCACTGGTGAGCGTGAGCAGAAGCACCCGTTCTTCTCCGGCCGCAGCTCTGATGCGGGGGGGTTGGGGTTCGTCCGGTGTGAGGGTGCAAAGGTCCCTCAGGTCGCCCTGTTCAAAGCCGCTCCAGCCATTGGGTTGCAATGGGTCAGGGATCAAAAGCTCGGCCGGGCGAGCTCCATCGGCCGCGGGGCAGGGTGCAAAGCGCAGCCAGTGCCTTGGAGCGATGTCGAGGGCGACCACGGCTTCGCGTGGATCTTGGGGAAGCCCTTTGCGGGTAAACGGGCAGCTGATCAGTCTCCATCCACCGCTGCTCCGCCGCGGCGTTGACGGCAGATGCTGCAACGGCGAATCGCTGCCGGTGAGAGGGCCCAGCCAGAGCAAGCGGCAGAGGCCACGGCCGTCCAGCACCAGATGCAGTGGCATCTCCAGATCCAGCACGAGATCTGCAAGGCGTTCGAGGCTCAGCAGATCGGCGCCGCAGTCTTCGGGATGACGGCGATGGCTCAAGCGCTCCAGCTGCCGTTGCTGGCTGGGGCGCAGACCACGGCAACGGCCGCCGAGGTGGGATTGCTTCAACGGTTCAGCAACCAGGCGCCCGCCGAGCGCAGACTCAGGGAGAGCCCTGGCAGGCGAGTGAGATAGGTGGCCCGTCGCAACTGAAAGGCCAAGGGGCCAGACAGGGTTAGCCCCATGCCCGTGAGGGTGGCGTCACCGACGCCGAGGCTGAGCATTTCGCCTCGATCCTCGAACTGAAAGGGTTGCGGCGGTTCCTTCATCCGTAGGTTTGCGATGGCCGCGGCGGTGGCCTCGCCCTGTTGCATCGCCACCTGGGCACTGGCCGGCCATGGGCTGCCCTGCCTGGTTGAGAGATCCCCGAGGGCGAAGGTGTTGGTGTTACCCACCAGGCGCAGGTCATCGTCAACGGCCAGACGCCCCCGTTCCAGCACAGGTGTGGGTGAGATGGCGGGTATTGAGGGGCTGCTTCCTGCGGTCCAGACCAATCCTGTGTGACGCAGGACAGCACCATCGGCAAAAACAGCAGTGCTGGACTTCACTTCGCTCACGCTGGTCTTCAGCTGGACCACCACCCCTTTGCGTTCCAGCGCTGCCTGGGCCCTCTCCCGATTGAATGCTGTACTGCCGGGCAGGATTTCATCGCCCATCTCCACCAATCGAACGCTGGCGGTACCGTTGATCAGATCCGCGAGCTTGCAGGCCAGTTCCACGCCGGTGGGCCCCGCGCCAACGATGATCAGTCCGGCGTCTCCATCCCGTTGCTGCTTCAAATTGTTGAGCAATTGCTTGAGTCGGCTCACATCGCTGAGGTCTCGAAACCCAGCGCTGTGCTCCTTCACACCTGGAATGCCGAAATCATTGGCTCTCGAGCCTGTCGCCAGCACCAGTTGCGCCCAGCCCAAGCGGTCGCCTGAGGCAAGTGCAATGCTTTGGCTGGTTTGATCAATGCCAACAACGCTGTCTTGGATCCAGCAAATTCCTTTGTTCAGCAGTTGGTCATAGCGGGGGGCCACCTCCCAGCCTTGAAGCTCATCGCTGAGCAGTTCGTACAGCAGCGGTTGAAACAGAAATCGATCCCGCGGTTCGATCAAAACGATGTGGCAGCTGGGCTGTCGTCGTTGAAGAGCAAGTGCTGTAAACAGTCCTCCGAATCCTCCTCCAACGATCACCACGGCATCCGATGGGGACGAGGGTGAACGCATGAAAGGAACTGCTGGTTCGCAAAAGATAGGAACCACACCCTGTCCCACGACAGGGGAAGATGGCTTGATGACGAAGGCTCCCGAGTCCATGGTGCCCATGGCGGTGCAAAACGAGTTGCTCGAAGGGCGAAAGCTGCTGGAGTCGATGGAGCCGCAGCAGCGGCTGGCTTGGGGACTCGGGCAGTTCGGTGAGAGCTTCGCTCTCACCACGAGTTTTGGTATTCAATCCGCTGTGCTTCTGCACATGCTGAGCATCCTCCCCGGGGGTGACGCTGTGCCCGTGATCTGGATCGATACCGGTTATCTGCCACCAGAGACGTATGCCTACGCCGATCAACTCACCCAGCAGCTCAAGATTCGTCTGGTGGTCAGTCAGAGCGAAATGTCCCCAGCTCGCATGGAGGCTCTCCATGGTCGGCTCTGGGAGTCAGGACGTGTGGAAGACCTGGAGGCCTATCACCGCATCCGCAAGGTGGAACCGCTTGAGAGGGCGCTCAACAACCTGGACACGCGCTGCTGGGCCAGCGGTGTTCGACGTGGCCAGACCGATCACCGCCGTTCGATGACGGCGTTGGATCCGATTCGGGAGCGCTGGTCACTGCGACCCCTGCTCGAGTGGACGCAGCGCGAGGTTTACTACTACATGCAATCGAACAACCTCCCCCAGCATCCGTTGTTCGAGCAGGGCTATTCCACCGTGGGTGACTGGCATTCCAGTGGCCCTGATGTGGGAGATCTGAGTGGCCGCGACACCCGATTCGGCGGCCTGAAACAGGAGTGTGGAATCCATATGCCCCAGGAGGCCGTTGAAGGGCTGATGGGTGAAGGCATCTGAGTGACGGGGTCTGAAAGGAGCCGCGGCCGCGCTCTGCTGATTGGCAACAGCCGCTGGCATTGGGCCCAGCAGCATGACAAAGGTGTTCGTTTTGATCATGGGGAACCTGACCCTGGTCGCATCGGCACCGACCCGCCGATCTGGGCGGCGGTCGGGCCGGTGCCCGAGCAGCTCATGGCTCATCAAGATCTGCGCATTCGCATCGAAGATGTGCCCTTGCCGCAGGCGCCACCTTGGTTGGGTGTGGATCGCGCTCTCGGGGCCTGGATGGCCTGGCGTTGCAGTCAAGAGCGAAAGCTAGATTGTTCCAGGGGCTTGCTTCTCGTGGATGCCGGCACCGTGATGAGCCTCACCCTGGTGATGGCGGACGGTTGTTTTGGAGGTGGCCAGTTGATTCCTGGCTACCGGCTTCAGCTCGAGGCCATGGTGGAAGGAACTGTAGGCCTTCAATCAACATCTGAACTTTCCGACGACGACGAGGCGATCCAAGAGGTCTTTCCACAACAGACCATCGCCGCCATGCAGCGCGGCGTATTGGAGGCGATGTTGGCCACCATTGAAGCGGCTCAGCAGCATGCCAAAGGATTGCTATGGATCTGCGGTGGAGATGCTGCCCTTTTGAAGAGGCACTGGACTGGTTCAACGGAATTGTTGCAGCTGGAAGGCGATCTTCAGTTGCAAGCGCTGCTGAGCCTGGGTGCTGGTCTCAGCTCAGGCCGAGATCGCTAATCAGCGTGTCGGCCATGGTGGCTGCTTTCACCTTGAGATAGATCCGCTCTAGTTTTCCTTCCTCATCAACGAGGAAGGTGTGGCGCATCATCCCCATGTACTCGCGCCCCATGAACTTCTTCAATCCATAGCTCTCGTAGAGGCTGGCGACTGCACAGGGCTCCTCATCGGTGAGGAGGGTGAAAGGGAGCTCGTGCTTGTTGATGAATTTGTTGTGGGATGTGGCTCCGTCTTTGCTGATGCCAAGAACGGTGATGTTGTTGGCCTTCAGTTGCTCCCAGCGATCGCGAAAGTTGCAGG
>QCSL01000038.1 GCA_003209165.1 Synechococcus sp. AG-670-B23
TCAAACGGATCGTCAGAACTATGGCAACGTCGGTGATCCACGCAGTGCAGCCTTAAAGTTGTTGGGGTTGGAAGCCAACGCTTCGCTTGCTGAGATCAAGCAAGCGCATCGAAGATTGGTGAAGCGGCATCATCCCGATCTTGGTGGTTCGGCTGAGGCGTTTCGACGCGTCAATGAGGCGTATCAGTCGTTGGTTCAATGACTCTTTGGTTACATCTCGCTGCCCTGACCGGATTGAACGGTGTTGTCCGATGATTTGGGTAAGCAATAGGGGGTTTTTTGATGCCGGTGGAAGTTGGGGTGGTGCTGATTGGTGCCGGATTTGCTGTGGGTGTGTCCCTAGCTGTTGCGGTTTTGTTTGAACGTTGGAAGGCAAAGCAGCCAGATCCTGAAGGCGAATGAATCCAAAAAAAGCCCCGCCTCGGCGGGGCTTGAAAGAGGTCGTTGTGCTGTTGTCAGCGGGTGACTTTCTGACCGCGGTAAACAAGAACTGGGCGCTGGGCGTTGGATGCAGCAGCGTTGTTCTGGTTGTACTTTTGGCCGCGATAGGTCAAAGTCATGATGGTTCCTCGAAGCAAGCTCAGGTCCCCGTTCCATGGCCTAAGTCGAACTGCGGTCAACACGAGTGCTGACTGAACGTAGTCTGGTAGCGGTTGCTACATGCCATTCATATCCACGTCGTCAATTCTCGTGTCGTTCATGCCGATACAAATCAGGGAAATTGGTCGGTATTGAATTGAGGAACTCAGTTAGGGCTTGGGCTCTCGGCTGTGATGGGGGCAACAATGAATCCCCTTGAATGTATTAATTTGATACCAGTTAATGCTTGAGTGCGACGACTTAGCCAAGGTGGCCTTGTCCACAAGACGAAACCCGAAGCCATGGCGAAATGGCAACAGATGACACTTGACCATCGATGAGATCTGGTTACACCGAGGAAGTCGGTAGGAGATCTGATGGAGATTCACCTTCACCACGCTCAATCAGTCGGCGAACTCATTTTTGATGGACGACACAAGCCATTTCGTGCCTTGGCCTGCCCGTTGAAGCCAGCAGTGGTGAGAGGCGGAAGAGAGGCAAAGCTTCACTGATTGAACGAGGAGTAGGTCTAACCAGACCTCACCTCACTCAGGACCATTCGAAGATTGGTCGATTCGGGCCATCACCTTCGCCTGAGCTCTTCAAGATTGATTGGGTCTCAGGGTGATGTAATTTGCAATCGGTCACCCCTTTGTTTCCTTTTTATTGACCAGTTCAGGCCCTTCCACATAGCAAACGACCTGGTTTGGCCAGAGTGCATGGACGACCCGATATGTACCCAAGGTTGCAATTGCCTTGCGTCGAGCACCTACCAAGGCCTTGAACTCAGTCTTGAAGTTCAATTCCCTGATCCATTGACGGTCAGCAGCTCGGCGTTCGATGAAATACATGGTGAGAATGAATCTCACAGTGGAGTTTGAAATTAGCCACCATTGGTGGATGTGCATCTCCGTTTCATTGATTCAGGACATGCATGTGTTGACGGGTATCAGGTGATGCATTATTCGCTGATGTGACAGGGTTCCGACAGAGGAGGTGCAGTTGATTTGCACAGATCCGGTGCGGCGAAGTCATCGACGCGCTGATGGAGGCTTCGTTTGCCCAAAAAAAGAGCCCAAGCTTTCATTAAGCAAGGGCTCAGCTCTGGCGAAAAGCCAATGTGGCAAATGGAGAAGAGAGGCTAGCTTTGGGCCGGTAAGGACTTAACCTCCACAGCTTAGGAATGCTTGGGCGGTGTGTGCACCGGTCGAGGCTTTAGTTGCGGTGCTTTTTGCGTTGCATTCGTGATGGGCTGCATCAGCGTGCGGCGGGCACTGGTTTGCGTCATCACAGCTCAAAAGTGAATTGCGCAAATTCTGACGCCGTTTGACTGGGCGGAATGAAGGATTGGCTACCGATCTCATGGTTCAAGCTCTGATGCTTTGTCACGGACTCAAAGCTTCCATTAATTTGTTGTTGTAGTGAACAGTTCTATAGCGATTGAGTGATTTTTGATGCTTACTCAATGTGAAGGTGCTGGCGCTCAAAGTCGCCATCCGTACGGTGTGGGCAGATCAGTATTCGCAACCATGAACAGCTCCCAGAGCAAGGATGATTGGGTAAAGGCGCAACAGCACAAGTTCCATAAACCCATTGATGTGGACAGCTTGATGTGGGTGCGCAATCGCTTGATGCGTTTGGAAGTGGAGGCCCGTTGGGCTGACCGCATTTGTGTGTTTGAGGAGTTCTTCCCCAACGACGCGATCATTCCGCGCATTTGAACCTCAGCCATCTTTTTGACTGTTTTTGGCCAAAAGGGTGGTGTGGCAAACACCTGCTCTGGCATTGATTTGGGCTGTGTATGGATCGAGCAGGGCTTATCGGTGTGTGTTGTTGACGCGGATCGCAACCGATCAGCATCTGCCTATGCCGCCGCGGCGGCATGCTTTCGATTGAGGTGGTGCCAGTGGAGGCTGCCGCGAAAGCCACCCGCCATGCTCGAGTTGTTTCTAATGACGGCCAGGCCAGCAGCCATGAAGATGAACTTAAAAATCTTTCGGCCGGAGCAGGCCTTGTTCTTCTGCCAACCACGCCCCGAGCTCGGTCGGTGGAACTCACGGTTGAGCTCTCCTCAATCCTGCGGCAGATGGGCACCATGCATGCCGCGTTGTTGGTGAAAGTGGACAGCCGAAAACAACGGCTTGCTCAGGAAGCGCGCCAAATCTTGGATGGTTTTGGTGTGGATGTGATGCAGGCGGAAATCCCCCTGTTGTCTGCCTTCGAAAAAGCGGAGGTGGAGGGTGTTTCCGTGTCGGATGCGGTTGATGATCGTGGTCGCGCTGACCTGCGGCGAATGGGGGGCTGGGCGGCCTATTGCCAGGTAGCTGTTCAGATCAGTGATCGATTGTCGGCAGCGCTGCTGGACGGCATCGGTGCTTGATCAATCAACACCTCACTTCCGGCTTCGGTCGCCAATCAGACAGATCTTTTGTGCTTCTGTCGCCACCCTTTGCACAGATGGTTGAAGGTTGATGGGCCGAAGTTCTTGGTTGAAAAATCCCACCCGTTGCTCAGCCGGATCCACGTGGCAGCCGCAAAGCCAGCCCGCTTCATCCGGCCAGGTGACGGAGAAATCCTCAACCGCAGCGGTTCTTGTCAAGAAACCAATCATATCCAGCAAATCCGCATGATCGAAACTGTTGTGATGCTTTCCATCGGTTTGTCGATGGCCGGAGTTGTTCTAGGCAATCTGAGGATCGACGAGTCCGTTTAAGTTCAACAACGGTTGCTGTTTTTGACGACGACCTTGTTTGCCTTCATGCTCGGGCAGCTTGAGATCAGCAATCTCACAGCTGCATTCCTCGTTCTCGTTGCGGTTTTCTTTGTGGGCAGCTTTGCTGTGGTGTCGTTGCAGACCGGTGACCTGATTAAACCGCCCACATGACTGATACTTTTGAGCTGAATGGTCGGCAGATCGTTCTGAAAGCATCCAGCGATCGCGTCGTCGCTGAACGGGTGGTGCGTCACATCCAACGGCGCATTGATGAAGACGACTGGCGGCCTTACACCTGTAAGGCCGACGCACTCCAAGCCTGGTTCCGCCTCGGCGGCATTCGGGCCCAGGTGCTTAAGGCTCTGAACTTGCTCTGATGGCGCGCTGAAGTTCAGAACGATCGCAGCAACTGAGTCATTGCTGCTGCAGCACCAATTCCACTGAAAAAGAGCACCAAGGGAAGGTACACAGGCCAGCGCACAGCTGAACCGGAAGCCATAGGGCTGTTTCTTACTCGTGTGACGTTATTCATCCCGTGTCCTCAGTGGTGTTGGCGGCTGTTCCCGCGTCAGAGCTGCATGATGTGAGATCTCTCCCAGCATCTCTGTCCGTACGATGCCTGAGCTATCCAAGGTCGCCAACGCTGATGCCTCCCATGTGGTGGTGATCGGTGCGGGCTGGGCCGGCTGGGGTGCAGCAAAAGCCCTCTGCGAAGCCGGCGTGCATGTCACCCTGATCGATGGGATGTCGGATCCCACGGGGCGCACACCGATGCGCACCGCCAGTGGCAAACCCTTTGAAGCTGGCACCCGTGGCTTCTGGAGGGATTACCCCAACATCAATGCACTCACCGTTGAGCTTGGGCGTACCGATGTGTTTACTGAATTCACCACCAGCGCCTTCTGGTCTCCCGCTGGTTTGGAGGCCACAGCACCGGTTTTCGGTGATGGTCCGCAGCTTCCCAGCCCCCTGGGGCAAGCCTTGTCGACGATCAAGAACTTCAAGCGATTGACTCTTGCCGATCGACTGAGCATTGCCGGGCTTCTTGTGGCGATACTTGATCTGAACCGTGATGAGGAGACATTTCGGCGCTACGACGCCATCGATGCGCTGACGCTGTTTCGCCAACTGAAGATCAGTGAGCGGATGATCAACGAGTTTTTGCGTCCGATTCTTCTGGTGGGGTTGTTCAAGCCACCGGAAGAGTTATCAGCAGCCGTCACCATGGAGCTGCTCTATCACTACGCCCTGGCGCATCAGGATTCCTTCGATGTGCGCTGGATTCGTTCTCGCAGCATCGCCGAGCAGCTGATCGCTCCCCTGGCGGAACGCTTGCTGGATCTTGGTCAGCTCACTGTCCTGGGAGGAACGTTGGCCACACGCCTCAATCTTGATCACCTGGGCGAAGCGATCCAGGCGGTACAGGTCCTCTCCCAAGGGACAGGACGCTCCAGCGTTGTTGATGACATTGATGGTGTCGTGCTGGCGGTGGGTGCCAAGGGCATGAATGCACTGATGGCGCAGTCGCCGCGCTGCAGCAATGTGCTGCCCGAGCTGGTGGACGCTGGCAACTTGGGAGCGATCGATGTGGTTTCGGTGCGGTTGTGGCTGGATCGCTACGTCGCGGTCGCCGACCCTGTCAATGTCTTCTCGCGCTTTGGCTCCTTGCGGGGTGCGGGCGCAACCTTTTTCATGCTCGACCAGCTCCAGAACGGGGATCAAGACGCACTCTGGGGTGGTGGCGAGCCCCAGGGCTCTGTGGTGGCCAGCGACTTTTACAACGCCACGGCGATCGCAGCACTTAGTGATCAGGAGATCGCCGACACCCTGTTATCTGAGCTGTTGCCGCAGGTGGTGCCGGGATTTCGGTTCGCCCAGGTGATGGAGTTTGAGGTGCGGCGTTACTCGGGCTCGGTGTCGTTGTTCTCCCCCGGCAGTTTCGACAAACGGCCGCAGCTGCTAACATCACTTCCGTCTGTGGTCTGCGCTGGCGATTGGGTGCGGATGGGCGAACGCGAGCACGGTGCCAAGGGGCTGTGCCAGGAACGGGCCTACGTCTGTGGCCTCGAGGCGGCCAATGCTTTGTTGCGCAGTGGGGTGGTGAGAGGGCCGAATGCAGCGACGCTCCAAGAGCATCCGGTGCGCCCGATACGTGCCGAGGAACCCCAGGTGCTGTTGGGGCGGGCGATCAACAAACTCGTGATGGACCCCTTGGAGGCCTTTGGAATCCGTTGGCCATGGATAGCCTGAACTTAGAAATTTAGTTGACCTGAGAGCCAAAGCTCCTGCCAAGAGCCCGCAGCTGAGGCATTAAGCGCCATCAAGATGGTCACGCTGATGCCACCCAGGGTGAGCCCCACTCCCATCATGATCAGAGCGGTCAGTCCTTCCGCCTGGGTGAGTGGCTGCTTCTCGAGAAACCGACGCTTGGCCATGGCTGCTGATCCGATGCACCTGTTCTGCATCGGCCCAAGGGCACTTGGCAACTGTACGTATCACTCATTCATCCAGAGCTGCCGGGGGATGCCTCGGCGTTGCTTAGGTTGCTGGCATGCGCTTGACGCCGCCCTGATGGGTTTCATCATGAAGCCATGACTGGCTTGATCTGTGGCATGACCGCTCTGTGGCTCCACGCCTGTTGGTGTTGCAGAACAACCAATTCGCCTGCGGTCAAACGCAGCTGGCCCTATCCGCGGTCGTGGAAAAACAGTGCCGATCTGTATGCAAGGCCTTGTCGCCGCCACCGTCATCTCAGGGCGCGCACGCAACTCGCTGCATGCAGTCGCCGCTTGGTTGCAGCACCCTGATCAGCTGCGGTTATGACGGGCTCTGTCGTTTCGCGGGCAACATCGCTGAGCCATGTCTTCTCCACAGGGTCCATGGCCGCTGGGCTCGGGGAGCGATCTCCTGTTGACGTGCAATCTGCTGTGATGTCTCCGCTTTCTGCAGGGCTTGCTGTTCGAGTTCCGCAGAAAGGAACAGTCCTGCGATAAAAATCATCAGGATGCTCAGGACTGCTGCGACCAGATACATCGTTGACCGAGCGATGGCTTGTTCCTGCTCTTTGCTCAGGTCACCCATGGGCTTGCCAAAATCTGGCCAAGCTGTATCAGGAAGAACTTTTTGCTGCGATTACAGAGGGTGTTGTTTTGTGTGCGGACTTCAAGTTTGCGCCACTTAAAGCACAAGAACTGAGGCCATCGCCCGCAGAAAACGCACGAGTTGGTAGCTCTTGTTACCACAACTGGTTAGATTGAGCCACCTGAGCACTACTGTTGAACGGTATTCAATCGGTTGAGGTCAGCAGGGAGAAACGCCGTCAGCAGCTGATTGGACTGTCGTTTGTCGCTGCGGCTGTTGGCGTTCTGGCCTTGTTGACGTTTCGTCTTAGCACCTGCTGCTCTTGGTTCGGGTCGCATTGAGCTGTCTGTGGGCTTCATCTCTTGGTATGTGGGGTCAGAATCGGATTGAGGCGTCAACAGCCGCCAGGTGTAGTGCTCCATGGCCTTGCCTGCCCGTTAAGGGTCGGTATGTTTTGGTCGTTCCCCATCACCTGGCTCCAGCCCTTGCGGCTGGGGCTTTTTTATTCCTTTGGCGCACAATTTTGTATCCCAATAAACAAACTCCGATTTTCTTAAGTGACATCGCTTGGTTTCAACGGCCACATTGAGACCAATTTTCTTAAGTTCTCATATCCGTTTTCCTTTGATGTCACCCGCCGAGCTGTCGAGCATCAAATGGGATCAGGATGGGGAGATGTCTGCGCAGGACACGTGGAACCTGGTGAAAAAGCTCACCAAGGTGGAAGAGCAAGACAAGGCATCGAGTTTGTTGCATCTGTCTTCGAAACACATCCACTCCAAGCGATCCAGTCGCCGCTGAACTGGCTTTCTTCTCGTTGTGAATTGAAACTTATATGAGGTTGATCTATGCGTTTTCTGATCGCGTGGCTAATCTTTTTGCCTAAGGTAGGGCAACTTTTTCGTTTTCATTTATTTTTTGGTAGTGTGAAGTTGAGGTTTGAGTTGGTCGAAGTAACTTCGAAGGGCTGCAGTTTTTGTTTTTAGGGACGCCTGATATATTAATTACTGCGTGGTTGTTCTGACCCTTGATGAGGAAGTATCAGATTTTATTGAATTTCGCTATTAGACCATTGTTTAACAATTAGAGGTGATTTCTCTGAAACTGCTTTTTTGATATGTAGCGCTTTCTACAAGTCGTGATCTGCCTTGGTCTCCTGGCGGCACCGGCATCGTCCGGAGAGAAACTGAGTTTTCAGCTTGGTGAGTTCGAACGATCCATCCCGTTCGATGAACTCGCTGATTATGCGACTGGTGGATCCCCATGATCAGCGCTGAGGTTTCTGGCCTTTGCTGCCAATAAGCTCCCCATTGATCTAAGCGGTCTGAGGGGCTTGTCCCTGAGTTGTCCCTGGGATTTTGTGCAATTGGGATCGATCCCTTGCAACTGAGCCCTTGGTGGTTTTTTGAAGCTGGCTTTTGAATCGTTTCTTGTTGGTTGGCTTTTTGGCTTTTATGGGTTGAGTCTCAGGTTCTATGACCCCAGGATTGCTGTGCACTCAAGTCTTTCCTGGGAGGCATCGCTTCGCTGCAAACGCAGGCTGATGACCCTGGCGAGATAACGCGCATCATCGCTAACGCCACAGAAGCGCCCTGAGCCCCAAGTATGTAGCCATGGCAAACCGATGAAATACAGACCAGCGCTTTGCGTAACCCCGCGATCATGGGCAGGCATTCCCCTCCCATCAAAAACGGGCGCATCAATCCAGCTGAAATCGCTGCGATACCCCGTACACCAGATCACTGCAGCAAGGGGCTGCGTCTTTAAATCAATGCCGGGGTCATCCACGTGCAAGGGCTGCCAACAGGGGGAATACGCCGGCTCGACGGGTGCATCGATACCTTCTTGTTCGATCCAGCTGTCAATGCTGGTACGAATGCGGCAATACACTGAATCGGCTTGATCGAGATTGGCAGCCAGGTCATCTGCGAAACCGATGTGTTCGCTGGAGACAGTCGACAGCCGGCCATGCAAATGCATGCCTTCCGTAGCCCGACTACGAAGATCAATCTCACGCCCGCCGTCTCGACCAGTGAGGTAATGGTTGGTCTTGGCTCGGACCGTTCTTGGATCAGCGTGATCGCTGATTGGCATGGCGTAATAGCCCATGCGATCCAGCCAATCCACAACGTCTTTGCCGCGATAGCGGCGGGGAGATCGCGGTGCTCGACCCACGCTTAGATGGACGGTACGACCTGCCAGGTGGAGGTCTTCAGCGATTTGACTACCCGATTGGCCATTGCCGACGACCAGCACTGGACCATCTGGGAGTGCCTCGGGGTTTCGGTAGGACCTCGCATCCAGTTGCTGCACAGCAGCTGGTAGACGTTCGGCGAATGGATGGCGTCGGGGGATGTGATAGCCCCCGGTTGCAACGATGACGTGATCGGCCTCGATAACTCCTTCACTGGTGTCGAGCCGATATCCGTTGACGATGGGTGTTAATCGCGAGACGGCCACTCCCTCGCGGAGATCGGCGTTGACATGCTGAGCGAAGCGTTGCAAATAATCCACAATCGACGCCTTGCCCATGAATCCGTCGGGTTGATCTCCTTTGTAGGGGAAGTCAGGGAGACGGCATTGCCAGTTCGGCGTCACCAGGCAAAAGGAATCCCACCGCTGTTGGTCCCAGGCGTACGCAACACGGTTTTTTTCGAGGACCAGTGGTCGTATCCCTTGCTGTTGCAACGCATAGGCTGCAGACAAGCCAGCTTGGCCAGCACCTATGACTACAGCTGACCGGCGCTGAACTAGAGAATTAGCTTGTTTTATGACCACCTACAACATTTTTATCATGCATTAAATAATATTATTGTTTGCGAGGCGGTTAATTCTGTAGTGAAAAGTACTGAATCGTCAATCCAGTGATTGTTTTTGTCGTTGATTTGGTTGCAACAAGCACATCACTGAAGACGTCGAAGGAGTCACGATTATGTTGCTTATGAAAAGTTTACATGCCAGCTGTAGATCGTCCCGCCAATCAGCCTGGCGACTTTCTTGTTGACTACGAGGAGAAAGTATTTCCTGACGTCAAAGCCGACCCTGGAGAAAAGGCTCTTATCACTTTCCATACCGTTGCTTTCGAGGGCTCGATCGGTTTGGTTAATTTGCTCCAAGCCAGTCGCCTAATCAACAAGGGCTTCGAAACCTCAGTGCTGCTGTACGGACCTGGCGTCACTCTGGGAGTGATGCGCGGCTTTCCCAAGCTCGGTGATGCGGCTTTTGATGGCCATCTGAACTTCAATGCCCGCCTCCAAAAATTCATGGATCAAGGCGGGAAAGTGTATGCCTGTCGGTTTGCCTTGCAGGCCTTGTATGGCCACGGCGAAAAAGCACTGATGCCAGGTATCACGCCCGTGAATCCACTCGATGTTCTCGACATCGTCTTAATGCACCGCAAGGAAGGTGCCTTCATCCTTGACACCTGGACGCTCTGATTCTTTTCGGAGGCTTTCCACAGTGACCACAGTCAAAGTTGCTGCAGCGCAGATCCGTCCCGTCCTTTTCAGCCTTGATGGATCTCTTCAAAGGGTGCTCGATGCCATGGCCGAAGCCGCGGCTGAAGGGGTGGAACTGATTGTTTTTCCTGAAACATTTCTGCCCTACTACCCCTACTTTTCATTTGTCGAACCCCCTGTCTTGATGGGGCGATCCCATCTGGCTCTTTACGAACAGGCCGTGGTTGTTCCCGGCCCTGTCACCGATGTCGTTGGTGCTGCTGCCCGTCAGTACGGCATGCAGGTTCTGTTGGGCGTCAACGAGCGTGATGGTGGAACCCTCTACAACACTCAGCTGTTGTTCAACAGTTGCGGCGAGCTGGTTCTTAAACGGCGAAAAATCACGCCGACTTATCACGAGCGAATGGTCTGGGGCCAAGGAGATGGTTCAGGTCTGAAGGTTGTGCAGACGCCTTTGGCTCGCGTCGGCGCTCTGGCCTGTTGGGAGCACTACAACCCCCTGGCCCGTTACGCCTTGATGGCCCAGGGGGAAGAGATCCACTGCGCTCAGTTCCCTGGCTCACTGGTAGGACCGATCTTCACAGAACAGACCGCCGTCACCATGCGCCATCACGCTCTTGAGGCCGGGTGTTTCGTGATCTGTTCCACCGGTTGGCTTCACTCCGATGACTATGCGTCAATCACGTCGGAGTCGGCTCTTCACAAGGCGTTTCAAGGCGGGTGTCATACCGCTGTGATCAGCCCTGAGGGCCGTTATCTGGCAGGTCCCTTGCCTGACGGTGAGGGGTTGGCGATCGCCGATTTGGACCTTGCACTGATTACCAAACGCAAACGGATGATGGACTGCGTCGGGCATTACAGCCGCCCTGAACTGCTGTCTTTGCAGATCAACAGCTCGCCTGCAGTTCCCGTTCAAGATATGACGACATCATCGGTTCCATTGGAGCCAGCCACGGCTGCGGATGCCGTGTCATCGATGGAGGCGTTAAACCATGTCTGAGCTTGGTCGCTTAGTCACAGAACTGCAGGTGCACGGCGTTCGGGTTGACCCCTTAAAGGGCAACCCGGGACGACGGGGTGGTGCAGGTCCTTCCGATCACCGTGCCTTGGATCTCGACGGCACCACGGTGATGGTGCCTGTCTACAACGATCTCTCTGCATCGTCTCCCTACAAGTTGGCATCCTCTGGCGCTGCTCTTGCGATTGAGGGACCAGAGCAGGAATGTTCTCCAGAGATCACAACCCCACGGGAACCATCGTTTTATGGCTTGAGCACAGCCGATGGAATCCCCTACCGATCAATTGCGCTGCTGCATAGCAAGGATGTGTTGGCCACCACGTTGCTGCAGACCTGCATTCGCTTCCGGGATCGATCCCAGTCGTGTCAGTTCTGCGCGATTGAACAGTCGATCGACGATGGTGCCTTGGTTCGCAAGTCGCCCGAGCAGGTTGCGGAAGTGGCCGAAGCTGCTGTCCGACTGGATGGGGTCAAGCAACTGGTGATGACCACCGGAACGCCCAACAGCGACGATCGCGGTGCTCGCCTGATGGCTGAAACCGCTGCAGCGGTCAAACGTCGGGTGAACCTCCCGATCCAAGGTCAATGTGAACCTCCGGAGGATCCGAGTTGGTACCGGTGCATGAAGGAATCTGGAATCGACAGTCTCGGTATGCACCTGGAGGTGGTGGAGCCGGATGTGCGGCGTCGAATCCTTCCCGGAAAATCGGAGCTCAATCTTCAGCGCTACTACGAGGCCTTCGCCGATGCCGTTGCAGTGTTCGGTCGCGGTGAAGTGTCGACCTATCTGTTGGCCGGCCTGGGTGACAGCAAAGAAGCTTTGCTGGCTTGCAGTCGCCGCCTGATTGAACTCGGGGTCTACCCCTTTGTGGTTCCCTTTGTTCCAATCTCTGGTACACCGCTTGAGAGCCATCCATCACCAGACAGTTCCTTCATGGTTGATGTGTATCAAGGTGTCGCCGCGATGCTGAAAACGGGAGATCTGCGCTCCGAGCGGATGTCTGCCGGTTGTGCCAAATGTGGAGCTTGTTCCGCGCTCTCTCTGTTCGAGCAAGTGTCTTAGTCATGGTCTCTTGTCTTGATCCCAGCAGCTGTGGCTTTGGCCGAAGCATCAGTTCCGCACCGCATCTGTTCACGCCTTCTGTGCGCGGTGGCATCGGCATCGATGCTGATGATTTCCGCCTATCCCCTACGGCGAGTTCCGAGCGTTTCACATTTCATCTTCTTCGCCCTGACTCGTCACTGATCCAGGGATATTGGTCTCTGCGGCGTGGCATCTTCTGCAGCGAGCAGCATGTGTTTGAGGAGTCAGATCGTGATGAGCTCGATGCGATCGCCTACCCAATTGCGGCATTGCATCACAGCTCAGGCCTAGAGCATGACGATGCCGGTGAAACCAATGTGGTCGGCGTTGTTCGGATCGTGGAGACGAAACCGCGACTTTGGTATGGCGGACGTCTCGGAGTACATGCCGATTTCCGCCGCCATAACCAGATTGGCAAGGGGTTGATCTGGAAAGCTGTCACAACTGCCAATGGCTGGGGCTGTGATCGTTTCCTCGCCACGGTGCAGATTCAAAACGTCCGCTTTTTCCGACGCTTGCATTGGACCTCGATCGATGAACTTGAGATCCGGGGCATCCGGCACCACCTGATGGAAGCGGATCTCGACTACTACCTGCCCTCACGTGAGCAACGGCCGGTTGCCTCGCATTACGTGCCAGCTGCGGCGTGAATGACGTGGGCCTTGTGAAAGCCTTGCGCAGGAGCAGTGGCCTGTTGGCGAAGAGCGATATTCGCTCAGCTGCTGCCACCTTTCGGCATCAGCCCTTTCCACAGCTGGGATTGGCTGGGATGCTCGGTGATGACAGTGCGGTGGTGCCTGCTCAGACAGGTCAGCTGCTGTTGGCCTGTGAGGGGATGCACCCAGAGCTCGTTGAGGAAGACCCCTGGTTTGCCGGCTGGAGTGGGGTGCTGGTCAACCTCAGTGACATTGCGGCCATGGGCGGCCGTCCCCTGGCTCTGGTGAACAGTGTCTGGAGCAGCGGTGAAGAAGGAATCAGCCTCTTGATGGAGGGAATGCGATTCGCGTGCGATCGCTTTGGTGTTCCCATGGTGGGTGGCCACTCCAACCAGCAGAGCTCTTACCAGGCGCTCTCTGTTTCCGTTCTGGGTGTGGCGGATGGTCCCATCCTGTCCGCTCGCGCAGCACTACCTGGCGATGAACTGTGGATGCTGGTCAATAAAGCCGGAGGTTTCTATCGCCATTACCCCTTCTGGGATGCCGCGACCCATGCCCCTCCCGAGCGTCTTCGAGCTCAACTTGACTTGCTTCCGTTGCTGGCCGCTGAGCGGTTCGTGCATGCCGCTAAGGACATCAGCATGGGTGGAATCACCGGCACTGCCGTGATGTTTGCCGAGGCGTGTGGTCATCAATTGATTCTCGATTTGGATGCTGTGGAACGTCCTGAAGACATCCACGACGAGGCCTGGCTGACCTGCTTCCCGAGCTTCGGCTACCTGTTGGCTGTAGATCCTTCCCACACTGCAGCCTTGGCGCAACTGGTATTGCGCGATTCAACGTTGATTTGCTGCCGTGTCGGACACTTTGCTTTGGGCGATTGCAGCGTACTGTTGCAACATTCAGGTGCGACCCATCACTTCTGGGATGGAAGCAATGCACTCACTGGTTTTGGCTGTGTTCGATGAAACAGTCATGAGCAATGTTGCCGTGCAAAATCTTTGCATTAATCAATGATCAATGCCTGAAGTTCGCTTTCAATTGGAGTGGCCAGATGGACAATCCAGCACCTTGTATTCTCCATCTACGGTAATTCTTGATTATTTTCGGCCTGGCGATTCACTGTTGGTTTCTGAGCTTGAAGCTCGCGGAGTTGAAGCTCTCCGTGCTGCTTCTGAGCGTGTTCGTGCTCGTTATGGTTTTGCCTGTACGCGCACAGATGAAGAAGAATCCCAGCTGCGCCAATGGGTCTCACGCTACAGCTCTGATGACACGGTTCGTGTCACTGGCCAGCTGACCTGATCTTCGTCCTTATTTATTGTTTTTTCGATGTCTGGAAAACCTCCTTTTCCCCCGTTCACCCTTGAGACCGCCCGCCAGAAAGCGCGCATGGCGGAAAATGCATGGAACAGCAAGGATCCTGACAAGGTTTCACTTGCTTACACCGAAGACAGCGTATGGCGAAATCGCAGTGAATTCATTCATGGTCGTGCTGAAATCCTGGCCTTTTTACAGCGCAAATGGGCCAAGGAGCTGGATTATAAATTGATCAAAGAGGTCTGGGCCTGCAGCGACAACCGCATCGCTGTTCGCTTTCAGTACGAGTGGCACGACGCCGAGGGCCAGTGGTTCAGAGCCCACGGCAATGAGAACTGGGAATTTGCCCAGAACGGCTTGATGCGCCGACGTGAGGCCAGCATTAATGATATTCCGATCGCTGAAAGCGACCGCCTGTTCACTTGGGGTGATGGCCCGCGTCCTGATGATTTCCCGGGTTTGACGGAGCTGGGGCTCTGAGTTGATGGAACTCTGCCGCCACTCACTGCCCCAGGCAATCACGTCCATCGCGGACCTGCGGCTGTTCATGGAACACCACGTGTTCGCAGTGTGGGATTTCATGCTGCTGCTCAAGACCTTGCAGCAGCACCTGGCTCCTTCCGGAGTGCCCTGGGTGCCAGCGACTCATCCCGAGATTGCTGGCCTGGTGAACAGCCTGGTGGCGGAAGAGGAATGTGATCTTCTGCCCGAAAGCCTCGGGGGACCTCTTCATCTCTCCCATTTCGCGATCTACAAGCGAGCGATGGTGGAGATCGAGGCGAACACTGCGGTGATCGATGCAGTGCTGCAGCAGGCCTCGTGCGGTGACCTCGCTGGCGCTCTTCGCCATGAGGGAATTCCAGAGCCATCGGCCCGTTTCCTACGCACCACCCAAGCGTTGATCGCTTCGGGTGAAGTGCATGGCTTGGCAGCGGCATTCACCTATGGCCGGGAGCTGTTGGTTCCCGAACTGTTCCGCGGGCTGCTCGATCGCCTGACCGTGCTGGAGCTGCCCTGTCCGACCTTGCGCTGGTACCTCGAGCGTCATATCACTCTGGACGGCAACAGCCATGGGCCTTTGGCCGAAACGATGGTGCTCACCCTTGCCGGAAGCGACTCTGCGGCGCATCACACGGTGCAAGCTCTGCGGAGGCAGGTGCGCTCCGATCGTGCTTCGTTCTGGGATGCGATTGAGATCGAGCTTCGGGAGAGGTCTCAGAGCAATCGATCCGGTGTCGAACATTCAGAGATGCTCTCCTCTGTTCTGGTCTGAGCTAACCCCAAAACGAGACGGCTCAGGTGGCCTGTTCGATCTTTTGGGGTATGTGTCGTGTGGGCTGTGATGTTTTACCTGTCTGGTTTCAGTGATTCTTGGAGGTGCTGTTTGCCCCTTGATTGGTTGTTTGACCCTGGCTTGATCCATGCCTCTTCAGAATCACTGCATCGATAGTGAGCTCTTCGCTGGAGTGGGTTTGAATCCTGCCGATCAACGATAATGTTTCACGGCGATGCTGCTAATTAACAGTGTTCGAAACCAGATGGCGTTAGAATATTTGTACGTGATGTGTCTCTGTAATTTTTGTATAACTGTTCAGTTGATGATTAAGCTTGACAGGGTATCCTTCAACGAGCTTAAGACTCCCTCGAGCTAACAAAGAAGTCAATGGTTGCACAGCAACTGCTGCTCTTCTTGAGCCCAAGATGATATTTTGAATTCAAATTAATAATGTCTTTCAGCTTTCCCACTCTCTATGAATCTTTCAACAAATTTCAAGCTCGGCTTTGCGGGCAGCCAGTGGCTCCGGCAAAGTCAGCACTACCGATATCGTTTCTTCTAGCTTTGTTGGCATAAATGGTTATCACATGTCTTCAGGCTGGATATCGATGCCACGTGATCGGCAGCCTGAGGTCATGGACCAACCTGGACTCGATCCTGCTGAGCATGTCCGAGCCCTTCAAGGTCTTAGACGGATTAATGGCATCAGTCGCTCTGTACCAGGCCTTTTTCGTCATTTTGAGAAGCTCGCTAGCGAAAGTCCCGCGACCCAGCTGAGCGTGTTGGAGCTGGCTTGCGGAGGTGGTGATACAGCAATTGAGCTTGATGCGCTCGCTCGAAGACGTCACCTCAACATCTCGTTTCAAGCTTGTGACCTGAACCCTGAAGCTGTGCGGATCGCTCGCCGCAACGTGGCCAGATCAGAAAGCAGTGTTGGTGTCTTTGTTGCGGATGCTCTTGAGCCGTCTCGATCCAAGCAATTTGATGTGGTGTATTGCACACTTTTTGTTCACCATCTCGATCCCCCTGATGTCATACGACTGCTGGCAGGGATGGCGGAAAGGGCGCGTCGTCTTGTCGTTGTCGATGATCTAACCCGCAGCCGCCTGGGTTACTCCTTGGCTTGGATGGGTACGCGACTACTGAGCCGATCCTGGGTGGTTCATCACGATGGACCTGTGTCAGTCAAGGGGGCTTATACCCCCATTGAGATCTCGGACCTCGCCTCTCGAGCTGGTTTGCGTAACTGTGTCCTGGAACGGAGCTGGCCCGAGCGCTACCGACTCATCTGGACACCCCACTGAGATGCAAAACAATTGGGACGTAATCGTGATTGGGGCAGGAGTTGCCGGTGGCTTGGCAGCTTTTGATTGTGCACATCGCGGCCTGCGAGTTCTGGTCGTTGAGAAGCGGTCCTTCCCTCGCTGGAAGGTCTGTGGTTGCTGCTTTAACGCCAATTCTTTGGCATCACTAAGTGCCACAGGCCTCCCTAACCTCATGCGCGATCAAGGTGCTGTGCCTCTCGATCAACTTCGTCTTGGCTGGAGTGGTAAGTCGCTCAACCTTGAGTTGCCAGGCGGTTTGGCTCTCTCAAGGGAGCGCTTTGATCAGGCTTTGGTCAACGCGGCTGAGTGTGCTGGCGCAACATTGCGCTTTCGAACCGGTGCCGAGCTTGAGGAAACGACTCCTGAAGGACGAATGGTGCGGTTACGACCTCCTGGTGGTGCTCCAGTGGAACGCATCAAAGGGCGTGTCGTACTGGTCGCAGCCGGCTTAGAGCACCAGGTGATTTCTCCATCTCATGTGGCCAGCTCCAAAAGTATGCCGGAATCGAGGCTTGGTGCGGGCTGCCTCATCGACGATGACGACGGAACTTACGAATCTGGGGCCATTCATATGGCCATCGGTGAGCGTGGCTATGTCGGGCTGGTTCGACGAGAGGATGGTGTTCTCAACATGGCTGCTGCTTTCGACCGCGCTGTGGTCAAGTCCTCTGGCGGTGTGGCGCGTGCGGCACAGATTGTTCTGAGTCAAGCCGGCTTTCCCTTGCCTCGAACTTTGGAGTCATCTCGCTGGCAGTTAACCCCCGCACTGACCCGTCGAGCCGGTGCGTTTGCAGGGCATCGCTTTTTGTTGCTCGGCGATTCGACCGGTTACGTGGAGCCTTTTACCGGGGAGGGCATGGCCTGGGCTCTTGCTGCTGGTGCGTCGGTTGCTCCCTTTGTTGAGGAAGCTCAGGGTGAATGGACATTTGATCTGGAGCGGCGTTGGCGAAAGAGGCTGGTGGATCTGACGATCAGTCGTCAGCGCGTTTGCAGTGTGTTGTCGACTGTGTTGAGACAACCGCTTGCGGCAAGCGCGTTGTTCAACCTTGGGTCTCAATGGCCTGCTGTACCGCAACGCGTTATCAGCAGCCTCAATCGCGTGCATCCCCTAATGGCAAGGTCCTAATCCATGCCTCTCTTCCTTCACGGAATGGGTACGGCAGTACCAACTCAGCGACTGAGTCAGGCAGAAGCGGTGGAAGTGGCGCATCGCATCAATGCCGAAAGCCCTGAGCAGGGAAGGCTGATGTCGCGCATCTATCAAAAAACCAAAGTCCTCACCCGTGGAAGTGTGCTCCTCGAGAACGATGGTCTCGATGGCACGAGCAGGACCAAGGAGCGTCTCAGTTTCTACGGCTCAGAAAGCCCTAGGACGGCACAACGGATGCATGCTTTTAATACGTACGCCGGCGAATTGTCTCTTGAGGCTGCTACGAAGGCGCTAAGTGATGGTGGTGTCTCGTCAGGGGCGATCACCCACCTCATCACGGTCAGTTGCACTGGGTTTCATTCACCTGGTGTTGACCTTTTCTTGATTAAAGAGCTCGATCTTTCGCCGAGTGTTCAAAGGACACACATCGGATTCATGGGATGCCACGCTGCCCTGAATGGCTTGCGTGTTGCCCATGCCTTCGCGGAAATGGATCCGAAGGCGGTTGTTTTGGTCTGCGCAGTTGAGCTTTGCAGCCTCCATATGGCTTATGGCTGGCACCCAGAGAAGGTTGTTGCTAACGCGTTGTTTGCTGATGGGGCGGCTGCTGTTGTCGCCTCCTCCGATCCTTCCCGTTCCGATCAATCCTTGGTACTGCGTCGCAGTGGCTCAACGGTGATTCCTGATAGTGCAGATCTGATGCACTGGGAGATTGGCGACCATGGTTTTGCGATGGGGTTGTCGCCTCTTGTCCCGGAAACGGTTGGTGCTGCCTTGTTGCCTTGGCTGCGAGATTGGCTAAGGGATCAGTCCATTGATCTTGAAACGGTAACTAGCTGGGCTGTGCATCCTGGCGGTCCCAGAATTCTCACCACCTGTGCAGAGGTTTTGTCGTTGGACCCAGACCAACTGCATGAATCCAGAGGAATTCTTCAGGATCACGGCAACATGTCATCCGCAACGATCCTGTTTATTCTTGATCGATTGCGTCGGCGGTCAACAACTTCTGGCCCTTGTCTTGCACTGGCCTTTGGCCCAGGGCTAAGTGCTGAGGTAGCACTTTTTGATTTCCAATAACAACCACTCTTCGTTTTGCCTGTTTCACTGCCTGATGAATTATTACCATATCTGAATATCCATATCTGATCGGTTGATGTTGCTCGGCGATGCCATAACCGGGTGACCTTAACGGCGTCAGTGGCGTAAATCTTTTCAGTTATTTTGCGCTGCCTTGCCCCTTTCATTGAACGATCTGATCATGGTCTTCGCTTTTGCCCCGATTGCGGCGCTTCTACTGGGGGTTTCGGATGTGTTGGTGCCTTGGGACACGATGCTCACGGCAGTGGGTCTGTTCGTCGTGGTCCCCCTGGTGGCCGGATGGTTCACGCGGCTTAGTCTTCTCAGTGCTCGCCGGATTGAGCGGTTGGAGACTCGGCTCAAGCCCCTGGCGATTGGCGCGTTGATCGCCACCGTGTTGCTGCTTTTCATGGTGCAGGCTCAGGCGAACCTTGCCAATCCGCTGGCCATCGTTTTGATCGCTATTCCTCTGATTCTTCAGACCTATCTGATCTTCTGGATTACGGCGTTCTGGATGTGCTCATCAGGTCAACCACGATCGATTGCGGCACCTGGGGCCATGATCGGCGCTTCCAAATTTTTGAGTTGGCGGTTGCGGTGGCAATCAGCCTGTTTGGTTTGAATTCCGGGGCTGCCTTGGCCACGGTTGTTGGGGTGCTGATGGAGGTTCCGGTGATGCTGTTGCTGGTGGCGATTGCCAATCGGAACCGACGTCTGTTCCCTGCGTGAGATGGGCAGCATGATGCACTGGCTGCTGCAGGTGTTTGTTCAGTTCTTTGTGTTGGGGCTGACATCCTTCGGTGGCCCCGTGGCGCACCTCGGTTACTTCCACGAGCGCTTTGTGCAGCGGGAGCGTTGGATCACCGCTGAGGCCTACGCCGATCTTGTTGGGCTCTGTCAGCTGTTGCCCGGACCCTCGAGTTCCCAGGTGGGCATGGGGCTGGGGCTGATCCGCGCCGGTTGGCTTGGCGGGCTGGCGGCCTGGGCAGGGTTCACCTTGCCCTCCGCCGTGTTGATGGTGCTGGCGGCGTCGCTGCTCTCAGCCCATCCCAATTGGATCGACGGGGGCTGGGTGCATGGCTTGATGGTTGCGGCTGTGGCCGTGGTGGCCCAGGCCGTTCTGGGCCTCCAGCGCAAACTGGCTCCCGATCGGCAGCGGGCCAGCGTGACGGTGGCGGCAGCTGTGCTTGTGCTGTTGGTGCCTCGCGTCTGGGCCCAGCTGTTGGCCCTGCTACTCGGTGGGTTGGTTGGGTTGTGTGCTCTGACGCCACCTGTGCTGGAGCCATCGGCACCGCAACGTCTCGTGGTTCCGCTGCAGCGCTCGGTGGCGCTGGGCTTGCTGACCTGTGCAGTGCTGCTGTTCGTGGCTCTGCCCTGGCTGTCTGCTGAGGCCAGGCCGCTGCTGATGCAGCAGCTCAGTGGATTCCTGCGCACGGGTGTCTTGGTGTTCGGCGGTGGCCATGTGGTGCTCCCCCTGCTGGAGCAAGCCCTGGTGCCAAATGGTTGGATCGATCTGCAGCAGTTTTTGGCGGGGTATGGCGCTGCCCAAGCGGTGCCAGGGCCGATGTTCAGTTTCGCGGCCTTTCTTGGTTTTGATCTGCAGCCTGGGCTTCAGGGCATTGCCGGTGCTGCGTCCGCTCTCATCGCTCTCTTTTTTCCCTCGTTCTTGTTGGTTGGTGGGCTATTGCCCTTCTGGAGTGACCTGGGCCGATTGGCTCCGATACGTCGAGCCCTGCTGGGCATCAATGCATCGGTGGTGGGCATCTTGCTGGCGGCTTTGTTTCAGCCCGTCTGGCAGACAGGCATCCGCGGAGGCACTGAGTTCAGTCTGGCGTTGGTGGCGTTTGTGTTGTTGGTGGGTTGGCGGCAACCGGCGTGGCGGGTGGTGTTGTTCTGCGCCGGAGTGGGTGGTTTGACCCTGGCCTGATCCATTCCTCTCCTCTGCAGAATTACTGCTTTGGTTGAGAGCCTTTTTGGGCCACAATGCTTGGTGAATGGTCTTAACCGATACATAAACGATTCTTGGCTAGGCCTTACCGACACAGTGATTTGGGGCCCATAGCGTGAGGCCGCTGGCATGTCTTGCCGGCGTTTTCTCTTGGTGTGAGAACCCAATGAAGCTTTTCCAGCAACTGCTGGTGGCTCCTGCTGCCCTTGGCCTTCTGGCCACCGGCGCCAATGCCGCCAAGCTGAACATCAACGGTGTTTCTGATTACGCAGCCGCATCCAGTGGCGACAGCCTTGATCAGGTCACCAGCGTCACCCAATTCTCCGACGTCTACCCCACCGACTGGGCCTATCAGGCTCTTGCCAACCTGGTGCAGCGGTACGGCTGCGTGGCCGGCTACCCCAACGGCACCTTCCGTGGCAACCGGGCCATGACCCGC
>QCSL01000039.1 GCA_003209165.1 Synechococcus sp. AG-670-B23
CCTCGGGGCTTCCGTGCTGCATCCCAGGGCTGTTGAAATCGCCCGGAACTACGGCGTGAACCTCGTGGTGCGCTCCAGTTGGAGCGATGCCCCTGGCACCCGGATCACCAGCCGTTCAACCCGTCCGATTAGTAGCAGCGGACTGGAGCTCGGCAGTCCTGTGGATGGGATGGAGGAAGTGAACGGTCAGGCCGTGCTCGCCCTCTCCCACATTCCCGATCAACCGGGTATTGCCGCACGACTTTTTGAAACCCTCTCCGAAGCGGGAATCAATGTGGACCTGATCATTCAGGCCACCCATGAAGGCAGCAGCAATGACATCACCTTCACGGTGGCCGAAGTTGATCTCGAGCTGGCCCGCGCTATGAGCCAGAAGGTTCTGGATCAACTGGGCGGCGATCTGGCGGCAGAAGGAGGGCTGACCAAGCTCAGCATCAGCGGGGCCGGAATCATGGGGCGCCCTGGCATTGCCGCCGGCCTGTTCAACTGCCTGTGTCAGCAAGGCATCAACCTTCGACTGATCGCAACCAGTGAGGTGAAGGTGAGCTGCGTGATTGACTCCGGCGCCGGCAGCAAGGCGGTTCAAGCCGTGCAGGAGGCCTTCGATCTAGAGGACTCGCAAATCCGCATCAATCCCACCGACAACGGCAGTGGAGAACCGGAAGTGCGCGGCGTCGCCCTCGACCGCGACCAGGTGCAACTGAGTGTTCGCCACGTGCCCGATCGACCCGGCACCGCAGCAGCGCTTTGTTCAGCTCTGGCGGACAACAGCATCAGCCTGGATGCCATCGTTCAATCGGAACGGCAACACACCGACGGATCACGCGACATCACCTTCATCTTGCGCAAAGAGGATCGCGCCCGCGCCGATGTGGCCCTGGCGCCCCTGCTGGCCCAATGGCCCGGTGGAGCTCTGGAAGATGGTGAGGCCATTGCCCGGGTGAGTGCTGTGGGCGCGGGGATGCCGGCAACACCAGGAACGGCAGGGCGCATGTTCCGCGCACTGGCGGATGCAGGCATCAACATCGGCCTGATCGCCACCAGCGAAATCAGAACCAGCTGTGTGGTGGCGGAAGACGCCGGCGTCCAGGCTCTCAAGGTGGTGCACGCCGGGTTCGGGCTGGGAGGTGAAGAGCGTCACACCGCCCAAGGCACCGCTTCACCGCACGACTCCGACTAATGCTCTACGACGGGGGGACTGGCTCCCCAACGCGTGGACGCCGATTTTGAGCAGCACTACCAAGCCACGGAACGGACCAATGGCCTCGGGGAGTACGCCGAGGCCTATGTGCTGTTTGTGCATCGTGGAATCTAACTCCAAAGCACACCGAACAAGCACGACCCAAGCGTGTTCTTGGGCGGGCGGGCGGTGGTGTCATTGCTCCTGGGTCACATCCAGCTGCATGGGCTCCAGCAGCCGGAGCAAGCCACCATCTCCTACCAACGGGTGCTTGAGGGTGACGTGTACGCCACCATCGCAGCCATGGCGGAAAAGGGGCTGCATCGCTGCCGATCAGAAGACATCGCCAGCGAAGCAGGGACGACGGCTGCCACCAATGGCACTATCCCAGACCTGCTGAAGGATCCCTTCCTGAGCACAGATCTTGATCAAGCCAAGCCAGCACCGGCTGATGTGGTCACCGCGATGCGTGGTTGTCCAGTGACGATGAACCCCGGGCCATGCCGACTCCGGATGTGGAGATGGCGAACCAAGAACCAGCAGTTAACGAAAAAGAGCCAAATCCCAACACCATCGAGCCTGCACCCCAAGAGCATGCGGCCACGAAGCTTTTGGGAAACTCATGGCTCCGCGTTTAACTCCAGCCTGAAATCAAAAGCCCCACCGACTCAGTGGAGCCAATGGGGCTGATCAACAGGATCAAATGAGTCTTCGCCCGCTCAACTGGCCGCTGAACGACGACGACGGGTACGACCTGCAGGAATCTCCGGCTCAGGGAAAGCCGGGGCTGGCTTTTCAGCAACCGGTTGAGGGGCCACTTTCTCCACCACTGCAGTTGCTGCTGCCGCACGGACGGGTGCCGGAGTTGCCGAGCCAGAGCGGCCGTTGCCCTGGTTGTTGCGCACCGGAGCTGGGGTTCCACCTCCTCCACCGTTGCGACGGCCATAAGGGGAGCCACCGCCACGACCACCGCGACCGCGGGGAGCCGGACGGTCATCAGGCTCAGCATCCGCACGTCCCTTGTAGACCGGTGTGCCGCCAGGAGCCGGCTGCACGAGACACAGGATCAACGGCTCCACCTGAAGTTCACGGCGCATCCGGCGGCCAAGGCCTACCTCCACTTCACGCTGCACACCCATCCAGTCCACTTCCGGTGCCTTGCCACCGGTGTTGCGGCAAAGCTGCTTCCAGCGGTTTTCAAGCACCCACTTGATTTCGCGCTCGACCCACAACGACATCTTGCGGGCATCAGCTGTGGTGACCACACCACGTAGATTCACTCTAGGGGGAGCAACCAAGGCGCCATCGGTGCTGATGGCGGCCAGGATCGTCACTACGCCATCTTCTGCCAGCTGCTGGCGTTCCTTCAGCACACGGGCATCGACGATGCCGTTGCGGGATTGATCCAGCAGCTCGATGCCCGCCTTCACAGCATTGCCCTTGGTGATGGAATCTGGGGTGAGCTCCACCACGTCACCATTGTCGATGATCAGGGTGTTGTCGACCGGAACCCCCATGGAATGGCCGGTTCTTGAGTGCTGCACCAGCATCCGATGCTCACCGTGCACCGGCACGAAAAACTTGGGCCGGGTGAGGGCCAGCATCAGTTTCTGGTCTTCCTGGAAGCCATGGCCGGAGACGTGAATGCCTTCGCCCTTGCCGTAGACCACCTTGGCCCCCAGCATCATCAGCTTGTCGATGGTGTTCACCACAGAAATCGTGTTGCCCGGGATCGGGCTGGCCGAGAAAATGATCGTGTCGGTGGTCTTCACCCTTACCTGAGGGTGTTCACCGCGAGAGATCCGACTTAAGGCAGCCAGCGGCTCACCCTGACTGCCGGTCATCAGCAGCAGCGTTTCGCGATCCGGCACATCATTGATCTGCTTGATCGGCACAAACAGTTCATCCGGTGCGCGCATGTATCCCAGTTCCCGCGCCTTGGCGATCACGTTGAGCATGGAGCGGCCCAGCAGACCCACTTTGCGTCCGTTCTTCAAAGCCAGCTCCAGAATCATCGAAACCCGATGGATCGAGCTGGCGAAGGTGGTCACGATGACCCGACCCTCGGCATTGGCGATGTGCCGGTCCAAGTTGGGGAACACCGAGCGCTCCGGCGGGCAGAAGCCAGGAACTTCCGAGTTGGTGGAATCACTGAACAAACATAAGACCCCCTTCTCACCGTGGTGAGCGAGGCGGGCCATGTCGAAGTTTTCGCCATCAACCGGGGTGTGGTCGAACTTGAAGTCCCCCGTGAAGATCACGGTTCCCACCGGTGTGGAAATGGCCAGCGTGAAGCTGTCGGCCATCGAGTGGGTGTTGCGGATGAACTCAACGGAAAAGTGCTGACCCACCTTCACCACATCGCGCGGACCGACGGTCTGCAGGGTGGTGCGGTCTCTAACCCCGGCCTCATCCATCTTGCCGGTGAGCATCGAGAGGGCCAGCCGCGGCCCGTAGATCACCGGAATGTTGAAGTGCTTGAGGTGGTGGGCAATGCCACCGATGTGGTCTTCATGACCGTGGGTAACGATCATGCCGCGGATTCGCTTCTGGTTCTCGCGCAGGAAGCTGGTATCGGGCAGCACCACATTCACCCCGTGCATCCCGTCGCTGGGGAAGGCCAAACCGGCATCCACCAGCATCAGGTCATCGCCGTACTCGAACACACAGGTGTTCTTGCCGATTTCATGCAAGCCACCCAGGGGGATCACCCGAAGACAGGGCTCCTGCCCCTTGCTGGATCGCGCGTTGTTGGCCATGAAAAAAGTTGTAAAAGAACGGTTTGCGTAAGCCGATAAGCCGGACCGGGCTAGGTCTGACGGAGGGCGGCCATGGCGTTGGAGAGCGAACGTTTCATGTCGTCAGAAAGAGAGCACAAGGGCGGACGGGGTGCACCGACAGACCAGCCTTTGAGTTCCAGGGCAGCCTTGACGGGAATTGGATTGGTGGTGGCAAAGAGGGCCTTGAACAGAGGAATCAGAGCGTCGTGTAGAGCGAGTGCGGAGGCACCATCGCCTTTCAGATAGGCCTCGATCATGGCGCGAATCTCAGGGCCCGCCACATGGCTGCCCACACTGACCACACCCACGGCACCGACGGCGAGCATTGGCAGGGTGAGTCCGTCGTCACCGCTGTAAATAGCCAACTGCGGTCCACAGGCCAGACGCAGCGCCGTGACCTCCTCGGTAGTGCCGCTGGCGGCCTTGAAACTCACCATATTGGGGCAGTCCATCAGGCGCGCCACTGTGGCCGGAGCAATGCTGCAGCCCGTTCGGCCAGGAATGTTGTAAAGCATTAGCGGCAGCTCAGGAGCCGCCTTAGCGATGGCCCGGAAATGAGCCTCGAGACCCTCCTGGGGAGGCTTGTTGTAGTAGGGCACGACCACAAGAGCGCCATCCGCGCCGGCTGCTGCCGCTTCCTTGGTGGCCTCAATCGCCTCCGCTGTGGAGTTGCTGCCGGTGCCCGCCAACACCTTGGCGTCGCTACCCACGGCGTCGCGGACCGCTTGCAGTAGTTGCAACTGCTCTTCCCAGCTGAGGGTCGGCGATTCGCCGGTGGTGCCACACACCAGCAGTCCATCGGAGCCCTGATCCACCAGATGCCGGGCCAGCTGTGCGACGACGCTGAGATCCACAGCACCGCTGGCATCAAAGGGGGTCACCATCGCGGTGACCACACGACCGAAGGGAGTTGGCGAGAGGGCGGTGTTCTGGGTCATCACTTCTGGATCAACAATTCAGCGATCTGAACGGCGTTGAGCGCCGCTCCCTTGCGGATCTGATCGCCACAGAGCCAGAGCTCCAGAGCATTGGCATCACTGATGTCCTGACGGATCCGCCCGATCGCCACCTCATCGCGACCGGTCACATCCGTAGGCATGGGAAAACGGTTCGCGTCCGGATCATCAATCAGCTCAACACCGGGAGCAGCAGACAACAGCTCGCGGGCCTCGTCTACCGGGAAGGGAGACTCGAACTCGATGTTGACTGCTTCCGAATGGGCCCGCAGCACGGGCACCCGCACGCAGGTGGCCGTGAAGCGCAGATCTGGCAGTCCCATGATCTTGCGGGTCTCGTTCACCATCTTCATCTCCTCCTCGCAGTAGCTGTTGTCCTGCAGGGGAGAGTTGTGCAGGAAGAGGTTGAAAGCCAGGGAGTAGGGCAACACCTCTCCCTTCGGAGTTCCGCCGTCCAGCACCGTCTGCGACAGATTTTTCAACTCCTCCATGGCGCGGGCACCGGCGCCACTGGCGGACTGATACGTGCTGACCACAACCCGGCGCATCGCCCGCTTCGCTGCCAGAGGAGCCAGGGCCAGGGTGAGCAGGATCGTGGTGCAATTCGGATTAGCAATCACCCCTTGATGAGCTAATGCCGCATCGGGATTAACCTCGGGCACCACCAGCGGCACTCCGTCCTCCATCCGGAAGGCACTGGAGTTATCCACCATCACCGCACCGGAGGCAGTGATCGATTCGCGCCACTGCTTCGAAACAGAACCACCGGCCGACGCCAGCACTAGATCGGCGCCTTCAAAGGATTGGGCCGAGACCTCTTGCACAGTGAGGATGCGGTCTTTCCAGGACTGGGTCTGACCCGCTGAACGGGCCGACGCCAGCAGCTTCAGCTCGCCAACCGGGAATCGGCGCTCTCTAAGCAACAGCAGCAGTTCCTGGCCAACAGCACCGCTGGCGCCCAGAACAGCGACATTAATAGGACGATTGGGAAGGGTCGAAGACAAGCGGTGGGGTGAACAATCTGAACGAAAACCTGTCGTTTCTCGAAAACCGACATCACTGCGTAGTGATCGTGATGTCGCGATGCGACCCGCTCAGCTTACCGATGCAGCCCCAGTTCACCCGTTGCATAAAGTGCTGGGCTGCCCTTTCCCTTCCCCCATGAGCGCTGCAGCCCTGAAGGTGACCACCGAAACCCGACCCAGCAGCCGACTGGCGGTCACGGTCACCGTTCCTGGGGAGACCTGCAAAACGAGTTACGAAGACGCCATCAGCAGCCTGAGCCGCAGCATCAACCTGCCGGGCTTTCGAAAGGGCAAGGTGCCGCGGACGGTGCTGGTGCAGCAACTGGGTGGCGTACGGATCAAAGCCACGGCCCTAGAAAAGCTGATCGACAACGCTTGGCGCGACGCCATCAAGCAGGAATCGCTGGAACCGATAAGCCAACCCGACCTGAGCAGTGGCTTCGACGGCCTGCTGGAGAGCTTTGAGCCTGGCAAAGAGCTCACGTTCACCCTGGAAGCCGACGTTGCTCCGACGCCGAAACTGAAGAGCACCAAAGGGCTGAAGGCAGAATTCGAAACCGTCGCCTACGACGCCTCTCGGGTCGACGCGATGCTCGAGGACTCCCGCAAGCAGATGGCCACGGTCGTTCCCGTGGAAGGTCGCGCTGCCCAGAACGGTGACATTGCAGTGCTGGGCTTCAAAGGTACCTACAGCGATGACGGCAGCGAAATCGAAGGCGGAAGTGCCGATTCCATGGATGTGGACCTGGAGAATGGCCGGATGATCACTGGCTTCATCGAAGGGGTCATCGGCATGAAGGTCGGCGAGACCAAAACCGTGGATTGCCAGTTCCCTGACGACTACCCGAAGGAGGACGCCCGCGGACGTAAGGCCTCCTTTGAGATCGAACTGAAAGACCTAAAGACCCGCGAACTGCCCGAACTGGACGACGCCTTCGCCAAGCAGGCCAGCGAACAGGAAACCCTGGTGGACCTGCGCAAGGATTTGGAGCAGCGGCTCAAGGACGACGCGGAGCGCCGTCAGACCAGCAACCGCCGCGATGCCCTCGTCGCCGCACTGGTGGAGCAGCTCGAGGTGGACCTACCGGAAGCCCTGATCCAACAGGAAAGCCGCAACCTGCTGGAGCAGACCGCAGCCCAGTTCGCCCAGCAGGGCATGGATGTGAAGTCGCTGTTCACCCCCGACCTGGTGCGCAACCTCATGCAGAATTCTCGCCCCGAGGCCGAAGAGCGTCTGCGCCGCAGTTTTGCCCTCACAGCCCTGGCTGAAGCGGAGGACATCAAGCTCGACGACAAAGACGTGGACGCCAAGATCAAGGAGGTGAAGAAAGAGCTCTCCGCCGACGCCAAGATCGATCAGGACCGGCTGCGCCAGGCAGTGATGGATGACCTGATGCAGGACCGTCTGATGGGCTGGCTCGAAGAGAACAGCACCCTCACCGAAAAGGCTCCGGCAGCTGACGAGAGCAAACCTGCGCCCAAGGAAAAGCCCTCCGCCAAGAAGGCTCCGGCCAAAAGCAAGTCCAAGGCGGACGCCAAGGACTGAGCAACACCCATAGATTGAGCCAACTTCACCGCACCCCGATCGAGTGATCGACGCCCGCAGTCACCACCCCATCCAGAACCGCTGGCGGGCCGCTATGCCCGTCTCAGCTCCCGGGCCTCTGCCCACGGTTGTTGAGCAATCCGGTCGCGGCGACCGTGCCTTTGACATTTATTCACGCCTGTTGCGGGAGCGAATCATCTTCCTCGGCACCGGTGTGGATGACGCTGTTGCCGATGCCCTGGTGGCGCAGATGCTGTTCCTCGAAGCCGAGGACCCTGAAAAGGACATCCAGATCTACATCAACTCACCGGGAGGGTCTGTGACCGCTGGCCTAGCGATCTACGACACGATGCAGCAGGTCGCGCCTGACGTGGTAACCATCTGTTACGGCCTTGCCGCCAGCATGGGTGCCTTTCTCCTGTCCGGAGGCACTAAAGGTAAGCGTCTGGCTTTGCCCAATGCCAGAATCATGATTCACCAACCCCTTGGTGGCGCCCAGGGGCAGGCAGTTGATATTGAAATCCAGGCCAAGGAAATTCTTTTCCTCAAAGAAACCCTGAACGGGCTGATGGCGGACCACACCGGCCAGCCGCTCGACAAAATCTCCGAAGACACAGACCGCGACTACTTTCTTTCTCCGGCAGAAGCGGTTGAATACGGCCTGATCGATCGCGTGGTGGACAGTTCCGAGGACGAAGGAATCATTACGGAGGGCTGACAGACGCCCCTCCGTTCTCGATCCTGTGTGTTCAGGATGACCCCATCGGTTAATTCCTGAATTTTTCTCCTGTGTGGTGCCCAGCGTTCGATGGCCAAGTTCGACGCCCATCTGAAGTGCTCGTTCTGTGGGAAATCCCAGGATCAGGTGCGCAAGCTGATCGCCGGACCCGGCGTTTACATCTGCGACGAATGCATCGATCTCTGCAATGAGATCCTGGATGAAGAGCTGGTGGATGGCCAGGGCAACCCACGCCAAAGCCACGAACCAAACCGCAAAGCCACTCCTGCCGCTCGCAAGAGCAGCAAACCTGCCCCGACGCTGGCTTCCATTCCCCGGCCTCAAGACATCAAGAGCTTCCTAGATCAGCAGGTGGTCGGCCAGGAGGCCGCCAAAAAGGTGATGTCGGTGGCGGTGTACAACCACTACAAACGTTTGGCCTGGCAAGGGGATGGCCAAGGCGAGACCGAGGAAACCGCCACCCGCCTGCACAAGAGCAACATCCTGCTGATCGGACCCACTGGATGCGGCAAGACACTATTGGCACAAACCCTGGCCGAGATGCTGGATGTGCCCTTCGCTGTGGCCGATGCCACCACCCTCACCGAGGCAGGCTATGTAGGAGAGGACGTGGAAAACATCCTGCTTCGGCTGCTGCAGAAGGCCGACATGGATGTGGAGCAAGCCCAAAGGGGCATCATCTACATCGATGAGATCGACAAAATCGCCCGCAAGAGCGAAAACCCATCCATCACCCGCGATGTCTCAGGCGAAGGCGTACAGCAAGCCCTGCTGAAAATGCTGGAGGGCACAGTGGCCAACGTGCCGCCCCAGGGAGGACGCAAGCATCCTTACCAGGACTGCATCCAAATCGACACCAGCCAGATCCTGTTCATCTGTGGTGGTGCCTTCGTCGGCCTGGAAGACGTTGTGCAGAAACGAATGGGCCGCAACGCCATCGGCTTCATGCCCAGCGACGGCCGAGGACGCAGCCGAGCCAACCGCGACCTTCAGGCCGCCCAAGTGCTCCGGCACCTGGAGCCGGATGATTTGGTGCGCTACGGCCTGATCCCCGAATTCATAGGCCGGATGCCTGTGAGTGCCGTGCTGGAGCCCCTCGACGAAAGCGCCTTGCAGTCGATCCTCACCGAGCCACGCGATGCTCTGGTGAAGCAGTTCCGCACCCTGCTGAGCATGGACAACGTTCAATTGCAGTTCGCCGATGACGCCATCGAAGCGATCGCCCAGGAGGCCCATCGGCGCAAGACCGGGGCCCGCGCCCTGCGCGGCATCGTTGAGGAGCTGATGCTGGATCTGATGTACGACCTCCCATCGCAAACATCAGTGAAGGAGTTCACCATCACCCGAGCGATGGTGGAGGAACACACGGGCGGCAAGGTGCTCCCCCTGCCTGGCACAGATCAGCAGAAGACCGCCTGAGTTCTTGGCTGCCGCTGACCACCTAGAGGTGCCGCGTCAGCACGGCATGTTCAACCACCACGGCATCGACCTCGGCGATGGAACCGTCGCCCATTACCTGGAAGGGCGTGCAATTCTGCGCAGCCCCTTGAATGAATTCAGCCAGGGGCAACCGCTACGGGTGATCAGCTATGCCGAGGCTTCTCCGGTGGGTGTGACCCTGCGCCGCGCCATGAGTCGCCTTGGCGAACAGGATTACAACCTGCTGTTCAACAACTGCGAACACTTCGCCACCTGGTGCAAAACCGGGCGCCATCGCAGCAGCCAGGTGGACTCAGTCCTGGAGCGGGCACGCAACTGGAGCAGCCTGATGCCATCGGCGCTGATGAAGGCGCTGGAACTCCTATTGCAACAGGGCCTACTCGATGACGATGCCCGCACGATGGCCAAGCGGGGTGTGAAGAAGCTGGAGCGTCTGCGTCTCTCGCTGCTGCGCAAGTTGGAGGGGCTCCTGGAACGGGCTGGAGACGGGACGGATCGGAGGCTGTTGCTCACGGGGCAGAGCCTTGCCGATGAACTGGCAGCCGTGGAAGACCTGAAAAAACGCTTTGATGACCTCCTGGAACAGCCACCCGCCCTTCCAGGCTCAGAATCCTCTGAGTAATCTCCTTTTAACGCTCGCGGCGCATGAGTTCGGCCTATCAGCCGCTGCATCACAAATACCGGCCCCAGCGCTTTGATCAGCTCGTGGGGCAAGAGGCGATCGCCGCCACCCTGGGACATGCCCTCACCAGCAATCGGATTGCCCCGGCCTACCTGTTCAGTGGCCCCCGGGGCACCGGCAAAACCTCCAGCGCCCGCATCCTGGCTCGCTCGCTCAATTGCCTAAACAGCGAGGGGCCGACGCCAGAACCCTGCGGCACCTGCGAGCTCTGCACCACGATCGCCGCTGGCACCGCCCTGGATGTGATCGAGATCGATGCCGCCTCCAACACCGGCGTCGACAACATCCGCGAATTGATCGAACGCTCCCGCTTCGCACCTGTACAGGCCCGCTGGAAGGTGTACGTGGTGGACGAGTGCCACATGCTCTCCACAGCAGCCTTCAACGCCCTGCTGAAAACCCTGGAGGAACCGCCACCAAAGGTGGTGTTCGTGCTGGCCACCACCGACCCGCAGCGGGTGCTGCCGACGATCCTCAGCCGTTGTCAACGCTTTGATTTCCGGCGAATTCCGCTCGATGCCCTCAACACGCATCTGAATTGGATCGCCGAACAGGAAGCGATCGACATCAAACCTGAAGCCATTCATGTGGTGGCCCAACGGTCTCAGGGAGGCCTGCGGGACGCGGAAAGCCTGCTGGACCAACTGAGTCTGCTGCCACCACCGATCGAAGCCACTGCGGTGTGGGATCTACTGGGGGCCGTGCCCGAACAGGAGTTGTTGGATCTTGTGGGGGCCATGAGCAGCGCCGAACCAGTGCAACTGCTGGAAGCCACCCGCAACCTGCTGGACCGAGGCCGGGATCCCGGAGCCGTGCTGCAGGGTCTGGCCGGAATGCTGCGCGATCTGGTGTTGATGGCTGCCGCTCCTGACCGACTGGAGCTCACCAGCGTTTCGCCCCAGTTCCGCGATCAGCTGCCTACCCTCGCCAAGGCCATCGGCAGGGCCCGCTTGCTGCAATGGCAGGCCCAGCTGCGCGGCACCGAGCAGCAACTGCGCCAAAGCGTGCAGCCACGTCTGTGGCTGGAAGTGCTGCTCTTGGGGTTGCTGGCGGAACCGGTGACGGCTCAACCCACAACAGCAGCCCCAGTCCCAAGACAACCAACGACAACGCAACCGGCAGCAGCAGCAACCCCTCCGGCAACCCCAGTCGCCCCTCCTGCTCACGCTCCGTCCGGCTCAGCTCCCACAACCGAGGCGCCCGACCCCAGTCCAAACCCTGCCCCTGCGGCATCACCAGAACTGCCTACGGTCTCTACTCCTGCGCCGGCACCAAGCACCAACCTGCCCGAGCTTTGGCAACAGATCTTGGGCAGCCTCGAACTGCCCTCAACCCGGATGTTGCTGTCGCAGCAGGCCCAACTGGTGCGCCTGGATCCCAACCGCGCCGTTGTGCAGGTGGCTGGCAACTGGATGGGCATGGTTCAGAGCCGGGCATCCCTGCTGGAACAAGCAGTAGCCAAAGCTCTCGGCGGCTCGAGGCAGCTGGTGTTGGAGGCCAGTAACAGCGCCATGCCACCGCCGCTTACGACAGCCCCGGTCGCAACAGCCCCTACAGCTGTCGAGCCACCACCACCTTCACCTTCACCGGCGCCAACTCCGGCCCCGGCAGCAACACCAACGCCAGCACCAGCAGTTGCACCTGAACTGCCACGCACCCAACCCGAGCCGATCGAGCCGAAACCAACCCCGGCCCCGGCGGAATCCAGCACTCAACCAAGCCCGACCTCAGGCCTGGATCGTCAGGCCCGGAATCTGGCGGACTTCTTCAACGGTCAGGTGCTCGACGTTGATGAAATCAGTTAATGAGATGAGCTGACCTCAGAGTGAGCCAAAGGCTGACGCTTCAGGGTCATACCCGATCACCTCCAGTTCGCGCAGAGTGACGTAGCGAATGACTTGGCGCCCCGCCCAGGAATAAGCCACATGCAGCTCACCGGGCTGCCCCTCAATCAAGGTTGGGTAAGCCAGTTGCCCATTGAGGTCCCAATTCATCGGACCACAGAACCCGAAACCCGTGTCAATGTCACGGATCCATGGCCAATGAAGGCCATCGTCATCGCTGATGGCGATCGACAACGGCCATCGGGTTCGCGGCCAACGGGCCTCCCCCCACTCCAGTCCCCCCCCCGACGCGGCGAAATCCGGCGCAAAGCCAAAGCGATTAAAAATCACCGCCAATCGCCCACTCGCCAACCGGCAGGCCTGGATGGAGCTGTTGTTGTTGGGCAGCTGGGTGGGCTCTGGAGCCGACCAGGTGTGGCCGTTGTCTGAACTCAAACTTCGATAAATCTGATCCGCGAGGCGACTGCGAAAGAACTGGAGCAGTTGCGCGCCATCGCTCGAGACAACGATGGAGCCATGCACTCTGCCGGTGCTGTCTGGAATGCCAACCGGCTGATCCAGACACTGACCTGACGGATCCAAACGCACCATCTCGCTGTGGTCATGACCAAAGGCCCCGCCCGCTTCCAGGCTGCGGTAGATCGGCAACAACCACTGGCCGTTCTCCAAGAGATGAGGAGGATTGCGGCAGAAGGCGGGATCGTCAAAGAGGTCAACGGGGGTCGACCATGCCTCGGCGGACCAGGTCTCAGGCTCAGAAGGATCCAGGTCCTGCAGCACCAGCCACTGATGCCGGAGAACGGCTGTCCACTGCATGGAAAAGCTGCTGGATGACCCGAGAGCATCGCGATCCGCTGGATCACGAACCAGTTGGGCGGAATGAATCAGGTGCAAACAACCGTCGGAGACATACAGCAAGGGGTTCTGCTCCGAACGCTCCACATCCTTGGAAATCCGCTGCGGTTCTGACCAACGTCCGCCTTCAGCACCCAAAAGGGACAGAACCACCGACATCCCAGCGGTCCCCTCTCCGCTACCCGCCATCCAGACACAACCCAGAAGATCAGGACGGATCCAACACAACTGGGGTGCATGGTTTTGTTCCCCCATCGGCTCCAGCAGTGCCCAAGCCCCCAGCTCAAAGGGGGTGACAAGAACCTGGCCCCAAGCCAAATCCTCAAAGCGATCATCCGCCTGATCGAACGACGAAAAAGGGGGGACCATCAGACCTGGACAGGCTGGTCCTGACCATGGCTGGTTTTGGCCCAGACCAGGCGTTTGGGGAGCAGTGACATCCGGAGCGTCACCCAGGGAATCACCACAAACCAGTGGCCCAAGTAGATAATTGCCAGCAGGAGATTGACCAGGCTCGCAGAGGGAATCTCCGGCCCCTCGCTGCCATCGCGACAGCCGCGCCAATACGCCAGACCCGACACGCTGAACGCCACCACTGACAAGGGCCAGTAGACCGGCACGCTTCGGGTGAACAGAGCCGTGCTCAGATCAGCGAAGGACACCACTGGCAGGGCGTACTGCAGCAGAAAAAAAGCTGTCAAATCCCACCGCTGGCGAAGATTCAACTGCGCTGAGGTGAGCACCGGCCAGTAATCGAAGAACCGCTGCAATCCACCTTCCGCCCAGCGCTGCCGTTGTTTCCACAAGGCCTGAAGACCAGGTACCGCCTCTTCCTGAACCGGAGGGTCCCACAACAATCCCACCAAAGCACCGTGGGTCAGAAGGCGGAAGCTGAGATCAAGGTCATCGGTGACGGTGTCTTCGTTGAAACCGCCGCTGGACTCCAGCACCGAGCGCTTGATCAGCTGTCCGTTTCCCCTCAGCTCCGCCACCCCTCCATTGGACAGTCGCCCCGACTGGATCACCGCATCCAAAGCCATCTCCATTGCCTGGGATCGCGTCAACCAGTTGCGATCGGCATCAATCACGGCCTTGCGCAACTGCACCGCCGACCAGCCACCATCCAGGGCATAAGGGACGAGGCGCTCAAGCAAGTCATCTTGCAACTGGGCATCCGCATCAAGCACCAACAGCCATTCACCCTTCAAGCGGTCCAAGGCGGTGTTAAGAGCACCCGACTTACCGCCACCGGCATTGCGCTGGCGATGAATAACGTTCAGGCCTAGGTGCTCGGCAGCAAGTTTGTCTAGCAACTCCGACGTCCGATCGAGACTGCCGTCATCGATCACCCACGTGGTGAGCCGTCCGGACGGGTAGCGCAGCAATGTAAGTCGCTCCACCAGACGCGGCACCACCGCCTCTTCGTCCCGAGCGGCCACCACCACATCAAGGCTGGGAAGCTTGGCCGGATCTATCGCCGGCACGGCCTCCGTAGACCCACGCGTCAGCTGCCCGCGCATGACAGAACGCAGCCCATATCCCCCCAACATCAAGGCAAGGCTGATGGCCGGCCAGAGCGAACGAGCGGAGTCCAACCAGTGGGGAGCAGCTCCAGCACAACCACAGGCAAACAGGAACGCTGCCGATTTCACCCGACGGTGATCACCCGATGTGGCATTCGAGCTCATCCAGCTGTTCAGCTGGCAGGACTTTAAGGGGACTGCAGTGGTGTTGAGAGCGGGCCGTAGACAGTCCCTGGGTAGTAATGGCTCAGGATCCGCTCCACAGGCCATCCACGCCAGGCCAGGTCGATCGCTCCAGCCTGCGACAAACCGGCCCCATGGCCGAAGCCACCACCCACCACAAGCCAGCGTTCAACCCCCTGCGCCTCCAACACGAACAGGGTGCTGGGCAGGGTGCGAAGGGTGCGCCGGATGGCATCCAACTGGAGGGTGACCGGAGCGGCGGCGCCGCTGCCTGAAATTTGCAAGGCCAGCACGCGGCCGCTGGCGCCCCGCTTCAGAACCTTTAATTGCAAAGGAGAAATAAGCGGGTCTGCAGCTGCTCCAAGGGCTTGGCGCAAGGCCGGAGCGGAGAGTATTCGAGTCCAGCGGAAGCGGGGATGCTGCTGGCCATAGGCCCCGGAACGATCCGCCAGCAACGCCTGCACCCCCTTGCGCTGGTGCAGGGGCAAGGGGTGACGGTTACTCCAACCCTCATCGCCATCAGGTCTCGGACGCAAATAGATGGTGGGTTGCATGGCCCAGGCTTCCGGACCAGCAGCCATCATCCCGCCATTGGTGGCGTGATACACAGCGCTGATCGGCTGGTTGTTCAGAGTAAGCAACTTGCCCTGCGTGGCTGCAATCGCCTCGCGCACAGCAGCTCCCGCATGGCGGGGGTCGCTGTAGACCTGACATTGCGTATCGCTGCAGAGGTGATATCCATCGATGCTGAAGCGATGGCTGTTGGCCAGAGCCCAGGTGCGTGCCAGAACGGTCTGAGCCTGCAACGCCGCCATAGGTGAACCGGCACCGATCTCATGAGGCACCACCCCCTTGAGGTAGCGCTCCACCGGCACCTGCTCCACCAACGTCCAGCTGCCGTAGGCATCCCGTTGCAAGCGGAAGGGCCCCTCAAAGCGTCCACCAGCCCAGAGCAACCCATCCGAGGCTTCGATCAGGACAGGACCCTGCAGAGGGCGTCCCCCCTCCGGCGTCTTCAACACCGGTTCGACGGTGCTGGTGAAGGTGCCTTGCCAATCACGCACGGCCAGGCCCTCGGGCACAGGCGAACCTTCCGGCGCCCACACCTCCCACTCCTTGGGATGGGCCACATCTGCCGCAACCCCAAGCTCACGCCAACGGGAGGCCACACGATCCGCCGACTCAAAACTGGCGTAGGGACCTGCAATCCGGCGAGCCAAGATCAGCGGACGGGCCAAGGCAACCCTCCGCCAGGTGATCACGAAACCTGAGCCAATGCTTTGCTCTCCGGTGACGTCTCGAAGGATGAGCGATCCAGCAAAGGCACGCAGATTCAACGGAGCGGCGGTTGCCGCAGCACCGAGGTGATCTTCCAAAGCAACCCAAAGCACCGGTTCAGAACCCTCAACAGCAGGTGGATCAGCAACGGAACGGTGCGTAGCCAATTGAACCGGCTGCTCTACAGCGGACTCAGTCACAGTGGGTTGGAGAGCATCAACCTGCTCGCGGGCGCGGCAGCCCAGACCCATGCAAAGCAGCAATGTGAGCGTCAGGAGCCGAATCATTCAGAGAGGGGCTCGTAAGGACGTATTGTTGTCGTTTGTGTCCGAACGAGCAGATCAATGCCGAAGCTGAAGACCCGCAAAGCTGCCGCGAAGCGGTTCAAAGCAACCGGCACTGGCAAATTTTTACGTCGTCGCGCTTTCCGGAACCACCTGCTGGACCACAAAACCCCAAAACAGAAGCGTCATCTGGCCACCAAGGCCGTGGTGGATCGCACCGATGAGGAGCGCGTGACCCTGATGATGCCTTACGCCTGAGCACAGCAACTCAGACAAGACCGTTCAACAAGACCTGATCCAACCCTTCCAACCTCATGGCCCGCGTCAAAAGAGGCAACGTCGCCCGTAAACGCCGCAATAAGATCCTTCGGCTGGCCCGTGGCTTCCGTGGTGGCAGCGGAACCCTATTCCGTACAGCAAACCAGCGGGTGATGAAAGCCCTCTGCAACGCGTACCGCGATCGTCGTCGTCGCAAGCGAGATTTCCGTCGCCTGTGGATTGCCCGCATCAACGCCGCTGCCCGCATTAATGGTGTGAGCTACAGCCGTTTAATAGGGGGTCTAAAGAAGGCAGATGTGCGTCTGAACCGCAAGATGCTGGCTCAGCTGGCGGTCGTTGACCCCGGCACCTTCACCAACGTCGTGGCTGCAGCCAAGAGCTGAATTTTTAAACCGTGAACCTGCTGCCCCAGACCTACCTACTGGGCCTGGTTGGCCTGCTTGCCATCGTTGCGGTAGTAGTGGGCCGACAATTTTTTCGTGTGCGCCGTGACGAAGCACGGCTGATTGAACTCGAGAAATCCGACACGGCCTCTTCAAGACAGGCGTCTGACCTCTACGAGCTCGGATCAGTTCAACTACGCAAGCGGCTGTATCCACAAGCGGCTGCCACCTTGAAACAGGCACTCAAACGTCTGAGCGGCGAGCCTGATGAAGCCCGTGCGCTGATTGAAAATGCGCTCGGCTTTGCTTTGGCAGCACAAAAGGATTATTCCGGCGCCACCAAGCACTACAAACTGGCTTTGAGGGCGAAAGCGGACTACCCAGTAGCCCTCAACAACCTGGCTTTTGCTCAGGAAAAGCTTCAGAAAGACGCTGAAGCGATCTCTCTTTACGAGCAGACACTAAGCCTTGAGCCCGAGAACGCCACAGCGAAGAAAGGGTTGAAGAAACTCAAGCGTCGCAACAGCTGAAAACCATCTGATCATCTTGGTATTTCACTAAGTGCAGTTACCAAACCGGCTGAACGGGAGGCTCCTCCTGGCAGCTGCTGGTCATTGCCAAACGTCCACCCACACCGGTGCTGGGATTGGCCGAATTGACCAGACGAGTTGACTGCCAGCTCGTGGGACTGAACATCTGCAAGCCAAGGAAAACACCACCAGGTTCAAGACCCGCAATCAGAGGATCTGCCAAGGGGATGAGATCAAGCTGATCGGACTTTGCATGGAGATTGCCTTGAACCGGGGTGCTGATAGAGCCAAGGGTCATGGTTCCACGAAGGTCCACCATCTGTCCCATCGCCGTCAGCTGGGTGATGTCCAAGCTGACTTCGACGGTGGGATTGCCATCGAAGGGTTGAAACGTGCCGCACCATTGGCGGGGCAGCGATGCCGCCAACTCCGCTGCGCGTGCCACAGGATCGAAGCTCTCCACGTCGATTGCATCGAGCTGCAGGGGAACTGCCAGCTGAATTGGATCCAACGGTAGCTGGGGATTGGTCTCAAACGGCACCTGGCTGCCAGCCGGGAGATCCATGGCAAGCAGGAACGGCATGAAAGACGATGGATGATGAAGGAACGGTAGGCCCTTTTGCTCAGACGCGTCATGGATTCGCCCTCCCTCTTGTCCGACCCCCTGACCATTGGCGGGCGTCAGTTCAACAGCCGCCTGTTCACGGGCACAGGCAAATATCCATCGATGGCATCGATGCAGCAAAGCATCGAGCGATCCGGCTGCGACATGATCACGGTGGCAGTGCGCCGGGTGCAGACCGTGGCCGCAGGCCATGAGGGCCTGATGGATGCCATCGATTGGGAGCGTATCTGGATGCTGCCCAATACCGCAGGCTGCACCGATGCGGAGGAAGCAGTACGTGTCGCCAGGCTTGGGCGGGAGCTGGCGAAGCTGGCGGGGCAGGAGGACAACACCTTCGTGAAGTTGGAGGTGATTCCTGACTCCCGGCATCTTCTGCCCGATCCGATCGGCACCTTGGACGCAGCAGAACAGCTGGTGAAGGAAGGGTTCACTGTGCTGCCCTACATCAATGCGGATCCCTTGCTGGCCAGACGGCTGGAAGAGATCGGATGCGCCACGGTGATGCCCCTGGGATCGCCGATCGGCTCGGGCCAGGGGCTCAACAATTCCGCCAACATCGGCTTGATCATCGAAAACGCGGGGGTTCCAGTGGTAGTTGATGCCGGCATTGGTGTGCCCAGCGAAGCAGCGCAGGCCCTGGAGATGGGTGCCGATGCTGTCCTGGTCAACAGCGCCATCGCCCTGGCAGGCGACCCCGCAGCTATGGCCGAGGCCATGGGCCAGGCGGTGATGGCCGGGCGGACCGCCCACCTCTCCGGGCGCTTGCCAAGGCGGGAGCAGGCCTCTGCCAGCTCACCGACCACAGGCCTGGTGCAGTCGTCCCCTTAGATGAAGAGACGTGAAGTGAGGTGAAACCTGCTTCACAAAGGCAGGCAATAAGCAATTGGACCCATAAGGTCCGTCCAGTCGCATTGGACCCATGTCGGTCACTACGGAAGATGGCGGTCGTCTCAACGCCTTCGCCAAGGAGCCACGCATGGAGGTGATGGACATGGCCGCCAGCGAAAGCCGCAACCGCAGCTCAATGATGATGCTGGTTACCGGTGGATTGCTCGTGGCCGCCATGGTGGGGGTGACCGTCGCCATCAGCTGAGACGGTCCAGGCTGAAAATCCCTGTAGTAGCTTGCCAAGACTGAGCGTCACGCTCGTTCCAGTAGGAGTTTGGGGTGAAAGTTCTCGTTCTCGGCGGTGACGGCTTCTGTGGCTGGCCCTGTGCGGTGAACCTGGCGGATCAGGGCCACGATGTTCTGATCGTGGACGACCTCAGCCGTCGCAAGATCGATATCGACCTTGAAGTTGAGTCGCTGACGCCGATCGTAAGCATCGGCGAGCGCCTCAAAGCCTGGGAGGAGACCGGTGGCAAGCCAATGCGGTTTGTGCACATGGACATTGCCCATGAGTACCAACGGTTGCTTGATCTGATGCTGGGGAACTTCCACCTTCAGGTAGCCCTCAGGGATGGTGGCGCCACGATGTGAACCATAGCCGTAGACGCCCATGGTTCCGAGATGCACCACATGGATGTCCTGTCCGCTTTCAACAATGGCCGTTAGCAGATTGTGAGTCCCGTTGACGTTGTTGTCGACCGTGTAGCGCTTGGTAGCGCTGCTTTTCATGGAGTATGGGGCTGCCCGAACGAGTATTTGGGAGCCCGCCTGATTGGCGTTCCGGCAATGCCACTGCCGCTCTATCCAGAGCTCAAACTGGCGTTGCCTCGCCCAGCGGTGTCGGACGCGATCGATGCGTTTCAACCCGATCTGATCCACGTGGTGAACCCTGCAGTGCTGGGCCTCGGCGGCATTTGGCTCGCGAAGAACAAGGGAATACCTCTGGTCGCCAGCTATCACACCCACCTTCCCAAATACCTCGAGCATTACGGCTTGGGAATGCTGGAGCCTCTCCTGTGGGAAATGCTCAAGGCCGCCCACAACCAGGCCCTTCTGAATCTGTGCACCTCCACCGCCATGGTGAAGGAGCTCAGCGACAAGGGCATTCAGCACACCGATCTGTGGCAGCGGGGCGTCGACACGGAGCTGTTCCGTCCCGAGCTGCGCAGCACTAAACTGCGCCAGCGACTTCTGGGGGGGCATGACGACCGCGGTGCCCTGCTGCTCTACGTGGGCCGACTCTCCGCTGAGAAGCAGATTGAACGGATCCGTCCCGTGCTGGAGGCCCTCCCCGATGCACGTCTGGCCCTGGTTGGGGATGGTCCCCACCGCCAGCAACTGGAGAAACACTTCGAGGGAACCGCCACCACCTTTGTGGGTTATCTCGCCGGGGAAAACCTGGCTGGGGCCTATGCCAGCGGCGACGCCTTCCTGTTCCCCTCCAGCACCGAGACGCTGGGGCTGGTGCTGCTGGAAGCCATGGCGGCCGGTTGTCCCGTGGTCGGCGCCAACCGCGGCGGAATCCCCGACATCATCACCGACGGCGTCAACGGTTGCCTGTACGAACCCGACGGTTCGGATGGCGGCGCTGCGAGCCTGATCGAAGCCACCCGCCGTCTACTGGGCAAGGACCTGGACCGCCAGGCC
>QCSL01000040.1 GCA_003209165.1 Synechococcus sp. AG-670-B23
AGATGCTGTACCCCAACCCTTTTCAAAGGGAAACTGCTTCAACAGTTCCACAACCCTTTGCGGCAATGGGATTGTCCTAACAGAGGCCTTGTTCTTTGCGGTGCCTAGAGCGACTTGCATCGTCCCGAGCTCCAAATCGAAATCTTCACGCTTCCGGTTTCTGACCTCGCTAATCCGCGTACCGCAATAGACCTGAATCAAGACGGGGATCAGCTGTCTATCGAGAAGCTTGGGCAGAAGTACCGACAGATTGCGGTAGTCCTGTTCGATTGCTGTGTAGATGTGGTCGGCTTCACCAGCGCTGTAGTCAGCAGCATCGAAAGGGTTCATCGCCATCCCTCGAAGCAACCCAGACTTCATGCACTTGGAGACCAGCCCCGAGAGCAGTGAGCACTTGCTGTTGATGGTCCGACCACTGAGTCCTGAGTCCTGCATTTGATCGATCCACTCCCTGATGGCTTCTGGAGTGGCCTCAGCCAGTTCGAAAGGACATTGCTTAAGGGCAATGCCCACGTTTCGGTGCCAGCTAGCTGACAGGGGCGACAGGTTCTTTCTTCTGCGGATCCGCTCCACCTCACGAACCAGATCGTTCCAGACGACCGCCACCTGCCTCTCGTAGAGCGCCTGAGCAAGTGCTTGGGTTTTCTTGTCCAAGTAATCCCCTGTCGCCTCGTCTCGCTCCTGCTGGCCCGTGTATCCCTCGGCGGCAGTTGGGATGTCGACAACGTCCGCCAGATCAAGCAGGTTCGCGAACTCACTGGACTCTCTTCACAGAGTCGCGCCTTGCTGCTTGGCCTTTTGCACAGCCTCGAGTTCTGCCATTGCTTGGCCTGCTCGACGGTGAGCAACCTCTATGTCCCTGGTCTGCAATGAACGCATCACGCGTCTGCCATCCAAGTGCAGCTGAACGCAATACACTCCGTTCGACCTTTTCTGGATTGGCTTCTTAGGTCTGCCCATGGCGTCAGTACTGCGAGAGTTCTGCAACAGACTGCGAGAGAGTCGTAAAACTCCCGTCACATCCTGTCCCCACCTGACTTCATTGTCATCGCAGCCATGAATGAAGCTCCAGCCCCAAGCGCGCCCACAAACGGCGCGCGTCTCAGCCGGCGGGGCGTCGAGCGCCTCGACCTGTTGTTACTGACCATCGAGGCTTTGGATCTCAATGGAGGAGAGGCGATGGTCTGGACCAGCCAGCAGATGGGCCTCCAGGCGCAATTCCCCAACCGGGTGGAGCTCTGGAAGCGGCGCTGCCATAACCCCCTTCGGCGCACCACCCGGCGGGACCAGCTCAACCCTATGGATGCCGAATCCCTGATCTACCTGGTTTGTGCCATGGCGGATCGGCTTTATCCAATGCTCCACCAACTCCTCTCGAGCCGCGAACCGGAACAACTCACTCAACAGCGTTGGCAGTTGTTCCACGAGCGCCTGCGCGACCTCATCGAAGAGCGGATGAATCAGCGTCGGGAAGCCGTTGTTCGCCTGCTCACGATGGAGCCGGCAGGCCCTCTGCACCGTCAGCTGATCAGCACCCTGGCATTCTGCGCAGGCCCAGGAGGAATCGATCGACTCCGCGCAACCCTGCTCGACCCCACGCCCTAGGCCGAACATGTTGAAAACGACGTACCAGTACGAACAGACCGCAGCACGGCTTGTGGTGGAAGGCTTCCCCGACCTCTCCGCTGGCCACTCGAGTGAAGCGATCGGCATCCTGTCGTCCTGGCGCCTGCAGTTGGTAGGAGCACCGGAACTGGAAGGCACCAGGGATCACCTCGAGGCACTGATGACAGCAGTGATGCCCTACGCCAGACATCGCTTGTCCGGAGTGCAGCGCCGTTTTGGCCAGGAGAGCGGTTTTGTGAGCATCGCGCCGGATCAAACCAACCATCGACTGGAATTGCGCAGCAGCCGCGAGGGCGTTGAGCCGCTGCAGCTCAAGCTCGATGACGCCGAACTTGCCGATCTTGTGCGTTGCCTGGATCGGTTACGGCTCGACAGCCGCGTCAAGCTGACCTGGACGTTCCCCGCAGAGCGCCCCTTGAAGCGTCAGGAGATCGTCGATCGCGTTCCTCTGCAGAAGCGCCTGGGACCACCCCTTTTGGCTGGGGTAGCCCTGGCGTGCACCATCGCCACGGCATGGCTGGTTCCTTTGCCTCAGGAGACCAAGGAAACATCACAGGAGCCCGCACCCGTGGACAAGCCTGAAACTCAGTCAGATCGTTGACGTGCAGAAAACACGCTTCAGAATCGCCGGAGTGATGGCACTCTGATCAGCACCATGCCATGAGTAAGGCGCGCCGGAGCAGCAAACTCGATCAACGACGGGTCTTCCGCCCACGTCGTCGCTTCCCCTATGGCACCGTCTTGCGTCAGTTGACGGTCGTCGTGCTGATGCTGGCTGCTGTCGCAGGACTTGCTGTGCTGCTGCATCAGTTGCCCCAGCAGGTCGACATCATGCTTCTGCTCAGCGAAGCCATAGCTGATCTGATTCGTGGTGTTCAGCAACTGCTGGAAGCCATGCTCGGGCTCGCCGCCATCGTTCTGATCTCTGCCATCGTGCTACTAGCTGGCATCCTCTTGCTTGGTGCGCTGTGGAGGTTGATTCGCATCTTTCGACTGGTGATCTTTCCCCCCACTCAAGGCAGGCGCTGACGCGGCGCCAAGGAGCGCTGATGGTTCCACAACTCCTGAAGCGTCACGGTTCCATCCCGATCACCATCTAATGATTTGAAGTTGCGACTGATCCAGGGGATGCGCTTGGCTTCCTGTCGATCCAAGCGGCGGTTCCGGTCGCGGTCCGCTTGCCGGAAATGGTGCTTCAGGCGTTGGCCACTGGGCGATGAATCCTGAACACGTAGGTCCTTCAGCAAGAGATAGGAGCGATTGTTCTGACGTTTAAGCACACGGCTCAAGACACGACGACCCTGCACTTCCGACGCATCCAGTCGACCGTCTCTGTTGACGTCCAAACGGATGAACAGTGTTTCCATCCTGGTGCTGTAAAGACGCATGGTCTTGTCGCCTGGGGCGGCCTGCATCGCCATAGGACTCAGCGCCAATACCAATGGCCCGAGCACACCGATGGCGTTTGGCGCTTTCATGCCACCAGCCTATGAAGCGTCAACAGCTCTGACGATGACTGATGAATGACCGACGGCTGCTCAGCTGTGACTGGGTCCTACCGGGGAGGGACAGAAGCCAAGTCACTGCATACCATCAGCCCATTCGCTGATGGCCATGGCCAAGGACACCATGATCTGGGTGGTAGACGACGACCCGGAACTGAGAAAAATGGTGGGCACTTACCTGACCGACCAGGGCTATAGCGTGCGCAGCCTCTGCGATGTGAAGCAATTCGAGGCACGTCTGGAGTGCCAACGCCCAGACCTGGTGGTCCTTGATTTGATGCTGCCTGGCGATGATGGTTTGACAGCTCTGCGGAGGCTGCGAGATGCCGGAGATGATCTGCCCGTGGTGATGCTCACCGCGCGCGCCGATGGGGTGGATCGGATCATCGGCCTTGAACAGGGAGCCGATGACTACCTGGCCAAACCGTTTTTGCCCCGGGAACTGACGGCCCGAATCGAAGCCGTTCTACGGCGGCGCAACTCCATGCCGGCTGGAACGCCAGTAGAAGGTGGGGAATGCATCCGCTTTGGCGACAACCAACTGGATCTCTCCGCCCGCACCTTGTTGCAGAACAACCAGCCGGTTGTGATCACCAGCGGTGAGTTCAGTCTTCTGACCGCCTTTGTTCGCCATCCCCATCGGCCCCTCTCACGGGAGCGTCTGATAGAACTCGCCCGAGGTCCCGGCAGCGACACCGACAGCCGCAGCATGGACGTTCAGGTATCGCGGGTTCGCAAGCTGGTGGAACCGGATCCAACCCGCCCCCGCTACGTGCAGACCGTTTGGGGGTATGGCTACGTCTTTGTGCCGGACGGCACGCCGAGATCCCGCTGAGATGCCTCGCCAAAGGTGGGTGACAAGAGATCTAGCTCGCTTCGGTGCCTGGGTGATTGCCCTGATGGCCTATTGGATGCTGGCCCTGCTGCTGCTGCAGGTGTTGTTCGGCCGGCAGTTGGAACGTATGCAGACCCTGCAATTGGGTCGAGATCTGGCTTTAAACGTTCGCCTCACCGAATTAACCCTGGAGCGGTACCCCCCAGAACTGATAAGCGAGCTCACTGGCCTGGAGCTCCAGGTCAGCGAACAACCAGCGGCGCCAGGTCGAGAAACGCGGGCCTCGGCCCAGCGTAGCCAAGAGCTGCAACAGGTGCTCTGCTCTCGCCTCTCGCACTGCCCTGAGCTCCGGCCGGCCCCCAGCAGGGCAGGCATGCCGGAGGCGTGGATTGAACTGTTTTCTCCGCTGGAACCTGTCTGGCTGCGCACTCCCTTGCCCATGGCACGAGCCTGGCCGCCGCCACCGACGCTGCTGCTGCTGGCACTGGTAGGCGCTGTAGTGATGATAGGGGTGTTGTATCTGCTGCTCGATGTTGCCCGTCCTCTTCGCAAGCTCGAAGACGCAGTCTCTCGAGTAGGAGAAGACATCAACCGAGAGCCTGTCCCCGAGCAAGGATCAGCTGAAGTGAGGCGACTTTCCCGTCGCTTCAATGCCATGGTGCGCCGGCTGGCTGAAGGGAAAAGGGAACGAGCCACGATGCTGGCCGGCATCGCCCACGATCTGCGAGCACCACTGACGCGATTGCAGTTTCGTCTGTCGATGCCGGAGCTGAATGCCGAGGAACGAACGCGCTGCCAAAGCGACCTGGATGCCCTCGAGCGAATTACAGGCCAGTTTCTGCTGTATGCCGGAGACGGTGAACGGGAAGAATGTGTTGCCTGTCCGTTGGATCAGTGGCTGGCTGAAACCGTGGCGGGGCAACCGAAGGACCAGCTTCAGCTCGAGCTCAGTTCGATCCGTTTGCGTATTCGGCCGGTCGCCCTAAGCCGCGCCGTCAGCAACCTGATCGACAATGCCTTTAGCCATGGCAAAGCACCCGTTGTCGTCCGTCTCCTCAGGAGGGGAGCGGAGGTTGCGATTGAAGTCTGGGACCAGGGCGAAGGAATGCCCGCCAGCGCCTGGGAAGGTGCCCTGCAACCTTTTCAACGCATGGATTCAGCACGGGGGCGTCAAGGCCACTGCGGCCTCGGGCTTGCCATCGTGAACCATGTGGTCCGCACCCACGCTGGAAGGATCGGTTTTCGAAAGGGGAACGGCGATCCGGGTCGCTTTGCCGTGATCATCTCTCTCCCTGTGAATGAAACGAACAAGTCCGACATTCCGTAAAAAACTGGCCTGGATCGTGCCCGCTGATCTCATTCCTGGCAGAACTGCACTGGAGCTCCACCTGCAGCATGAGCCAGTCAAACGATCACGACATGACAGCCGTCCTCGAGGCCATCGATCACTACAGCGATGGCGATGTCGACCGTCCTCAGGAAATCATGGTGGAACTGCAGGAGAGTTTTTCCAAAAAGCACAAACGGCTGAACAAAAAGGTCTATGAAAAAGATCTGGCCAAACTCCAAACGGAACTGGTCAAGATGCAGTAGTGGGTAAAAGCCACGGGCTTTCGCATGATCATCCTGTTTGAAGGGCGGCACGCCGCAGGGAAGGGAGGATCGATCAAACGGCTGACGGAACCCCTGAACCCAAGGGGGTGTCGAGTGGTTGCCCTGGGCACGCCGTCAGAACATCAAAAAAGTCAGTGGTATTTCCAGCGCTATATGGAGTATTTACCAAGTGCCGGAGAAATCGTTGTCTTTGATTGGAGCTGGTACAAAACCGGGCAGGAGTGGAGAAGGTGATGGGCTTCGCCACACGCGAACAAGTGGAGCAGTTTTATGTTTCATGCCCACAGTTTGAGCAAATGCTGGTGCAAGACGAAATACTGCTGCTCAAATACTGGTTCTCCATCTACGATGATGAGCAGGAGAAGCGTTTTCAAGCACGGATTGATAACGAAGAGCGTCGTTGAAAGATGAGTCCCATGGATATCGAATCGCGCAATCGCTGTGTGGAGTACTCAAAGTCGAAGGACACCATGTTTTCCAAAGCACATATGCCAGAAGCCCCATGGTTCGCCGTTGAGGCCAATGAAAAACGACGCGCCCGCTTGAATTGCCTGCGACATATCCTTAGCAGAGTGCCCTATGAAGACATGACAACTCCACCAATCAAAATGTCGAAGCGACCGAAGCAAGGAAGCTACAAGCGTCCTCCCTTGAACGAACAGTTTTTTGTCCCCAACAATTATCCTTACAAGAGCTATGGAAAGAAAAACCTCCTCAGCAACATTAATAGAAATGGCGCCATAATAACTTTAAAGCCGATATTCACGCACGAAGATTAGCCTAGCAACCTCAATCAACCCATCTGCATACCACCTTAAGTCAGTCAGACGATTTTTACTTAGGCCATAAATGCAGATTCCATTCAATCCATCTCAATATCGATCGATGCTCTGCCAAGAGACGTAGAACATTTACCTTTCAATATATAAACTAGTAGAACAAGTAAATCACCAGTAACAAGCCAAACACCAACATGCCAACCGATAATTTAATTCGCATCCACTTTTTGTCCCACTTGTAGGGAGCCATCAAGATGATTGTAAAAAATGTCAAAGACGCATAGACCACCAAGGTGTGCTTTGGATGCTCCTTAGCAACCAACATGCTGATGCCATGCCAAAAGAAGGTCAGCATCGAGACATAGGATGAAAAAGCTCTGAGGTTGTAGAGCAACTACTTACGTTTTCTGAGTTGCCCACCAATCCATTGTTGAAGGCGCATCAGAGACACTGAAGGGACGAGAACTTCAATTTGGCGATTGGATCTTTTAACTCACATTCCAAGGAATCCCATTACGACATGGAGTGTCATGTGCATCGGGCTTGAGTCCAGACAGCAGCACGCTTTATGGTGACCAACCATCCAGTCCTGCAGGTTTTGCTCGGTTCCTGGCAAGTCCTAATGCGATGCATCGCCAGCGCACTGTTCCTGTTGGCCCATGGCCTGCTGGTGCTCGAACACATAGCCATCGGGACAGCGCTCCATGGGATTGCCGAATTGTTTCTCGCCCCTTGGGCCCTGCGCCACAAGGCCTGGGACATCATCGTGATCGGACTGATTTTCTGCGTCTTCGACCTGTGGGGAACGTTGCGCCTCACTGGAGCACTTGTCTGAAAGCACTCCGCCAGTAAGCCTTCAGGCGCTCAACCACCGAGGCGCTGGGACCAAAAACCAAAGACCTGCCAGGACGACCAGAGGAACATTCCGAGAAAGACCCAGTTCAGCCAAGCCGGACGCCGGTCGTTTTCAAACATCTCTTAAGACAGCGAGAAGGCGACACCTGACCTTATCGCTGAAAGCCGCGTCAATTCGCCGAAGAACTCCAATCGGCTGAACGGAACGACACATTGGAACCGCCACTGCGTTTGAGGTCGTGCATACCCTCCAACTGGTTGTATACCGAAAGCAGCTGCCTGCGCATGTGATCGGTGTGGGGTAGGTCAGCGATCAAACGCAGCACATCCTCAAGGGATCGCTTGGCATCGATCACCAAACGACAATCGGTGCTGCCAGGCTCGTCGAGCATTAGAACAGAAGCATGTTCATCCATTCAGCAGAAAATCCCTGCTCGCGGGTGTCTGAATCCCTACCAACACGGCGATATTCAGCAGAAATTCAGGGTTTATCTCCAACTTCACTCAGGCATTCATCCCGAAGCGTTTCGTACCGCGGGCAACCTGAGGCTGCTGAACCATGACAACAACACCAGCAGGGATGAAGCCCAGAGGCAGGCCTGCATGCCGGCGGCCTCAGTCCTGCCGAGCATGAACACAGCCCCTGACAGCAATGTGCCCACCAACCGTCCGGCAGCGTTGGCCATGTAATAGAAGCCCACATTGAGGCTGACGCTCTCCGCATCCGTGTACGCCAGCACCATGTAGGAGTGGATCGACGAATTCATCGCGAACACCACCCCGAAGGCGGCAAGGCCGGCAGTGATGGCAACCGCCACATCCATTTCGCGCCACAGCGCTATAGCGATCAGGGCGGGAATGGAGGTGAGCAAAGCACTCCAGAATTGCACAGCAGACACTCCCGGAGACGTGGTCTGCCCCCAGAGCCGTCTCAAGCTAGGTGCTGATCCCTGGACGATGCCGTAGCCGATCACCCAGAGACCGAGAAAGCCACCGATTTCCCAGAAACTCCAGCCCAGGGAGGCCTCGAGAAACACCGGCAAGGCCACCACGAACCAGACATCACGAGCACCAAAGAGAAAGAAGCGCGCCAGCGACAGCACATTGATGCCTGGAGATATGGAGAACAGCGAAGAGAAGGCAGGCTTGGACTTCATCTTTCCGATCTCCCCGGGCAGCACCAGGGTCACAAGGAAGGCAAGGGCGAGGCCTGCCGCCATCCACCCCACGGCAGCATTGAAGCCAAAGGCGGTCAGCAGCACCCCACCGAGAAAGAAGCCCAAACCCTTGAGGGCGTTCTTGGACCCCGTGAGGATCGCCACCCACTTGAACAGCTGCTGCTGCCCCTGCTGCTGATCATCCGGCTTTTCAGGCACCATCGTCTTGATGGCACTCTTAGCGCTCATCTTGTTGAGGTCTTTGGCGATGCCGCTGATGGCCTGAGCGGCCATCACGTAGAACACGCTCAGCAGTTTCGGCCAACTGGCTGCGACGGGGATCAGCATCAGCAACGCCAGGATCTGCAGAAGTGTTCCCATCCAGAGGGTGAGCCGAAGCCCATAGCGGGCACCGATCCAACCGCCGCAAAGGTTGGTGACCACGCCAAAAAACTCATAAAAAAGGAACAGTGCGGCGATTTCTAGGGTGGTGTAGCCGAGCTGATGGAAATGGAAAACTACCAACATCCGCAGGGCGCCATCGGTAAGGGTGAAGAGCCAGTAGTTAGCGGTGACGATGCCGTACTGCTGCAGGGAAGACAGCTTCATGCCTCGAGCCCCACCACGTGGCAGACCAGATCAGCCATGCGGCAGCTGTAGCCCCATTCGTTGTCATACCAGGCAAAAACCTTCAGCTGGTTGCCATCCACCACCATCGTCGAGAGGGCATCGACAATCGAGCTGCGGTTGTCGTTGGTGTAGTCACACGACACCAACGGGCGCTCCTCGTAACCCAGGATTCCCTGCAGCGGACCCTCAGCAGCTGCTTTGAACGCAGCATTCACCTGCTCCACCATGACGCTCTGCTTTAGCTCGAACACCGCATCGGTGAGCGATTCATTCAACAGGGGAACGCGAACGGCGTGACCGTTGAGCTTGCCCTTCAGCTCGGGGAAGACCATAGCGATCGCCTTGGCCGAGCCGGTGGTGGTGGGGATCAATGAGGTGAGTCCGGAGCGCGCCCGACGCAGATCGCTTTTGAAGGAATCGATCGGCACCTGGGTGTTGGTGATGTCATGAATGGTGGTGATCAGGCCATGCTCGATGCCGAAGCTCTCGTGCACCACCTTCACCACCGGCGCCAGGCAGTTGGTGGTGCAGGAGGCGGCTGTCGACAATTTGTGCCGAGCCGGTTCCTATAGGTGATGGTTGATGCCGTAGACGATATTGAGCGCTTCCTCTCCGGCGACCTCACCCTTTACAGGGCAGGCCACCACCACACGCTTGAAGCCCACTTGATCAAAATAGGGGTTGAGAGTCTCCGGCGTTTTGATCGTTCCGCTGGCCTCGAGCACCATCTCCACCCCTCGATTGCTCCACGGCACTGCGGTGGGATCGTTTTCACTGGACCAGGTGAGCTCGGATCCTTCAACGCTGAATCCATCAGCGCTACTGGTGATCCCCCGATCCCAGCGACCATGGACGGAATCGAACTCCAGCAGGTGGGCGGCCGTTGCAGCATCACCACCGGGATCATTGACATGCACCAGTTCGATGCCATGCCGCCCCCAGAGGGCCCGGAACACCAAGCGACCAATCCGTCCAAAGCCTTTAATGCCGATGCGCATACCAACCCCGCCAACCCATCAAATTATGTTGATCCAAGCAGATCAGGGAATGCGGCTCTTGTGATCCAGAACACCCTGAATGCCGAGCAATCCAGGCAGATGCTCAAAGCGCTATCCGACCCCATCCGCCTCGAGGTGGTCCATGCGCTGGCAAAGGGAGAACGCTGCGTTTGTGACCTCACCGGAGACCTCAACCTCTCCCAGTCGAAGCTCTCGTTTCATCTCAGGGTGCTTCGAGAAGCAGGGCTACTGACGGACCGACAGAGCGGCCGCTGGGTTTACTACCGGCTGCGACCAAATGCCCTTGCAGCCCTGGAGGCCTGGCTGGCCGAGCTGCGCCGCCACTGCATCAAGAGCGCTGTCCCATGCCCGAGCTGACAATGGACCAACGGCTTTTTTTTCCGGCGACAGAACGCAACCGCGGCCCCATCGGAGATCTGCTGAGCCAGCTGTTGCCCGCTTCAGGAGCTGTTCTGGAACTAGCCAGCGGCAGTGGTGAGCACGCCGTCTGCTTTCAGCAGCGCTTCCCCCATCTGATCTGGCAGGCGAGCGATCCGGATCCAGACCATCGCGCCAGCATCGACGCCTGGATTAGCCATCAGGATCTGACCGATGTCATGCCAGCAGCTCTCAACCTCGATGTTGGGGAACACCCTTGGCCACTTCCCCCGACGATCCGATCGGCACTGAAGGCCGTGGTTTGCATCAACCTGCTGCACATAAGTCCAGCCAGCTGCACGGATGCCTTGCTAGAGGAATCCTCCCTGCTGCTGCCCAGCGGAGCCTCCTTGATCATTTACGGCCCGTTCATGCGCAACGGTGCTCACACGAGTGCAAGCAATGCCGCCTTCGACCAATCCCTGAGGGAGCGGAACAATGAGTGGGGATTGAGAGACGTCAAAGCGATCAGATCAATCGCCGCCAACGCTAGTTTCCAAATCGACGACATGATTCCCATGCCCGCCAACAACTTGACAATCGTCCTAAATCGCAAATAATCATTGCCGCTAGGGCAGCTTCATACCAAAATGAAATTAAATTGAAAAATTAAAATGATTATCGCAAAGATTGCCACAGACCTACTAATTGGATTTGGTATCACTTTTACAGCTTCACTGATTTTCAGAAAAGCAATAATTCCAATCACAAAAAAGACAAAAACTGATTTCGACTACTTTGTCGCCAATTCCATAGCTCAAGCAATAATCCCCCTTGGCATTGTTCTTACTTTTTACTTAATAAAAGAAGATCTCGGACTGAACGAGAACGTCCAAGGACTATACGAGATTGTCCTTAGGGTGATGCTAACTTTTACCCTTGTCCGAGTAGCCAATCGCGTTAGCGTAAGATTTCTGAAAGGCCTGGCAAGAAGAAAAGGTGACGACGAATTAACCATCTTGATGGAGGCATTGTCGCCTCTCATCCAGGCCATTATCTGGGCAATTGGACTCCTAATTCTGCTTCAGAGCATGGGGGTCAGCATGGGGGTTGTATGGGGAATTTTGAGCGCTGGTGGCATCGGCATTGGCTTGGCACTAAGAGAACCCGCTCAGGAGTTGTTTGCTTATTTGATGATACTTGTAGACAAGCCTTTTACCGTTGGTCAGTTCATTAATATCGGATCCGTCTGGGCTTCAATTGAGAACATCGGAGTGCGCTCCACTCGTCTTCGCAACCTGCGCGGCGAAATCATAGTGATGAACAATTCAACTTTGACTAACAGTACAATCTATAATTTTGCTGACATGAATAAGCGCAGGATGATCTACAAAATTGGCGTAACCTACAGCACTTCTGTTGATCAAATGCAGGAGATACCAGCCCTCATTGAAAATATCGTCAAATCGACAGAACACACAGCCTTTGATCGTTGTCACTTCACCAAATTCGCTGATTCAAGCCTTGATTTCGAGTTAGTCTATTACATCGATACAGGCGATTACACCATCTCACTTAACGCTCAACAGGAGATCAACCTCAACATCATGAAGGCATTTGCAGAGCGTGGTATTGACATTGCCATACCAAGCCAGACGCTTTATTTGAAAGGAGATTCACTGACCGGCAAAGCCTCCTGAGTCGTTGGAACGACAGACCGCAAGACGAGCCCACCGATTAACAGAGCCAATGCCACAACAGCAGCGGTGAAGGGAATCAAGCGGCGCTGAACCGAACGATCTCCTAGAGCAATTTGGCTGGATATGTTGTCGCGACGAGACGCCAGAAACGCGCCCTGACGGCAGGTCCTGCACACCGAGTTGGTGATGCCAGCATTTTTCAATTTGAAGCCTTAATGACCCGAAATATCAACCGGTGTTCCACAGCTGGAGCAGGGGATAGAAAAACAGCCATGGGGAATTTGTCCTCACTTCCGGTCTATCACCGCAAATTTCATTCCAGCGGGATGGCACCCATCACGCAGACAGCCCCCCAACAGAGACTTTGATCCGCCGTCCAGAAGGGTTGCACCTCCAGCCAATCCTCGTCTTGACCAACCCGCGTCATCATGTGGCCGCTTCCGTCATTGAAGAATTCAACGCGCTGCTGATTCCAGATCAACACCCAGCGCTCTACAGGACTTGCGGCGACAATCCAGCAGGAACTCCAGGCCTGCAGACCGATCAGGCAACGCATCGAGGCCGTTGCGGCTGAGCTGCCGCAGGCAGAACAGCTGATCAGGAGCAGAGCAGAGGTCCAGTGCTGGATGCGAAACACAAACGCTCCCAAAGCAGCACGCTGGCGAAAGGCCCCCTCTTCACCATGTGGCCCGGCAATGGCCACGCCGTTGGGGAGCACCGGATCTCTTCAGGGTTTGGTGTCTGTCAGGATTTGATCAGACCAGTTGCTGATCGTGCCGCGTTTTCAAGCCCGCGTCCTTGTGCGTCTGCGCCCCTCTGTGCTCGATCCAGCCGGAGAAGCCGCGCGTGGTGCCGCTGAACGACTTGGGGTGGAAGGCCTCAGCAAACTTCGCATCGGCAAAGCCGTGGAAATGGAGCTGGAGGCTCCTGATGAGGCCGAGGCCCGCCGCAGAGTGGAGCTGCTCAGTGATCGACTGCTGGCGAACCCGGTGATCGAGGACTGGACCCTGGAGCTGCAGCAGTCATGAGCATCGGGGTCATCGTTTTTCCCGGCTCGAACTGTGATCGGGATGTGCAATGGGCAACAGAGGGTTGCCTGGGCATGAGCACGCGCCGGGTCTGGCATGAGGAGACCGACCTAACCGGCTTCGACGCCATCGTTTTGCCGGGAGGGTTCAGTTATGGCGACTACCTGCGTTGCGGCGCCATTGCCCGCTTCGCACCAGCCCTGCAGTCCCTGATCGACTTTGCAGCCAAGGGCGGACGCGTGCTCGGGATCTGCAACGGATTTCAGGTGCTCACAGAACTGGGCCTCCTCCCCGGTGCACTCACCCGGAACCGGGATCTGCACTTCATCTGTGAAGACGCACACCTCAAGGTGGTGAGCCAACGCACCGCATGGATGCAGGGGTACAGCGACGGGGCGCTGACCCTGCCTATTGCCCACGGTGAAGGCCGGTACCAGTGCAGTGATGAAACGCTGAAGCAGCTTCAGGACGAGGATGCCATTGCCTTGAGCTACGGCAACAACCCCAATGGGTCGGTGTCCGACATCGCGGGCATCACCAACGCCAGCGGCAGCGTTCTGGGCCTGATGCCCCACCCCGAACGCGCCTGCGATCCTGCCACGGGAGGAACCGATGGCCGCCGCATGCTGGAAGCCCTGCTGGGCTAATGCACACCCGACGGACGCTGCTGATTTCAGGGGCATCCACCATCATCACGGCCCTCCTCTCCCCCAGAACCGTGGCTGCCCAGCGCAGGCTGAGGCCACTGAAGCCAGGATCACGCATCCGCGCCGTGAATCCCTGCACCTGGATGGATCCTGAGACCGATCTCGAAGCCTTGCTCGAACGCTGTAATCAAAAGCAGTGTCATCTGGAGATTCCTGCAGCCGTCAACCGTCAATGGCGCTATTTCTCGGGAACCGACCAGGAACGGGTTCAGGATCTGAGGTCAGCCTGGAACGATCCAAGGGTTGATGCGCTTGTGACCCTTGGCGGTGGCTGGGGGGCCGCCCGCGTACTCGAAGCCGGTTTTCGCTTTCCGCGACGTCCCAAATGGAGCCTGGGGTTCTCCGACACCAGCTCCCTGCTGCTGGCCCAGTGGGCCGCTGGCCTGCCGGGGGCCATCCATGGATCCAGCGGCGGCACGGAAGCGCAGTGGCAACGGACGGCGGATTTGCTCTGTGGCCATCAGGTAGCCCCCCTGCTGGGCAAGCCACGACGGGGGGGATCGCTCGCGGCCCCTTGGTTGTCTCCAACCTGACAGTGGCGACCCACCTGATCGGCACGCCCTGGCTTCCTTCCCTAAAGGGGGCAATCTTGGTACTAGAAGACGTGGGCGAAGCGCCCTACCGGGTCGACAGGATGCTCACCCAGTGGCGCAGCGCAGGCCTATTGCAACACTTGGCAGGGGTGGCTTGCGGTCGTTTCAGTTGGGCTGAGGATGTCATCCTTCCCGGTGATTTCACGATGGAGGAGATCCTGGAAGAGCGCCTTGGCGATCTGGGCATTCCGCTGGTGCTGAATCTGCCGGTGGGCCATGGGCAGCCGAACCAGGCCTTGCCCCTGGGAGCGCAGGCGCAACTGGATGGCAACCATGACCTTCTCAGCCTGGTTGTCTGATCCAATGGAGACGCCGCTGGAGATGGAACAGTGCCACAAAAAAGGGGCCTTTCGGCCCCCGGTGATTGATCGGTTGATCGTGATAATCAGGCAGCGACAGCAGCCTTGGGATCAAGAGCGCCCTTGGCATAGAGACCGGCGTAGTGGGTGATGCTCTGTTGCTGGATCTTGCTGGCGTTGCCGGCAGCCCAGAACTGCTGGTAGCGGTCCAGGCAGACCTGCTTCATGTACTTGCGAGCCGGCTTGTTGAAGTGGCGGGGGTCGAAGTTGGAAGGATCGGCCATGGCGGCTTCACGCACAGCGGCGGTAAAGGCCAGACGGTTGTCGGTGTCGATGTTTACCTTGCGCACACCGTTGCGGATGCCCTCCTGGATTTCCTCAACGGGAACGCCGTAGGTCTCGGGGATGGCACCACCGTGCTTGTTAATCATCTCCAGCCATTCCTGGGGAACAGACGATGAGCCGTGCATCACCAGGTGGGTGTTGGGGATGGCTTTGTGGATCTCAGCGATGCGGCTGATGGCCAGCACTTCACCCGTGGGCTTGCGGGTGAATTTGTAAGCGCCGTGGCTGGTGCCGATGGCGATGGCCAGGGCGTCGCACTTGGTCTTGGCAACGAAGTCGGCAGCCTCAGCAGGATCGGTGAGCAGCATGTCCTTGGACAGCTCGCCCTCGAAACCGTGGCCGTCTTCGGCTTCACCCTTGCCGGTTTCCAGGGAGCCCAGGCAACCCAGCTCACCCTCAACGCTCACACCAACAGAGTGGGCGAAGTCCACCACCTGTTTGGTGACGTTGACGTTGTAGTCGTAGCTGGCGGGAGTCTTGGCGTCGGCTTCCAGAGAACCGTCCATCATCACGGAGGTGAAACCGTTGATGGCAGCGGAATAACAGGTGTCAGGAGCATTGCCGTGGTCCTGGTGCATCACCACGGGGATGTGGGGATAGGTCTCGGTCGCGGCCAGGATCAGGTGACGCAGGAAGATCTCACCGGCGTAGCTGCGGGCACCGCGGGAAGCCTGGAGGATCACAGGGCTGTCTGTCTCGTCAGCCGCTTCCATGATGGACTGGACCTGCTCCAGATTGTTCACGTTGAACGCAGGAATGCCGTAGCCGTTCTCAGCGGCGTGATCGAGCAAAAGCCGAAGAGGTACGAGCGCCATAGGAAAAGTCTGAAACGGAGAACCTTGACGGAAAGACTCCGCCGGGCGATGACTTTACCTAGTTGTGTTCAAATTGTCACCAAGCCCTGTCGAACGAACGACAAGGCTTGGTGGAATCGGATTCAGTAGGTATACCCGGCGACAAACAGCTGCTCATCCGAGGAAGGCTGCGATCCGGGCACGTATTGACCGCGTGAGGCCTCAGAGTTGGCCTGAGCACGTGCGATCAATGCTTGCTGACCTGCTTCTACGTTGGAACCACCCCAGCCTTTGAGACAAGAGTGCTGCAGAGCACGGCCATAGGAGAAACCGAGGTTCCACTTGGCTTTGCGCTCAATGCTGTTCATGTGATTGAGGTACACCGAAGCAGCCTCTTCGCTCAGGCCTCCGGAAAGGAACACGATGCCGGGAACACTGGCAGGAACACTCCTCTCGAGGGTCCGCACCGTCATGGCTGCAACTTTTGCTGGATCTGCTTTGTCTGGACAGTCCGCGCCTTGAACCGTCATCGAAGGCTTCAAAAGAGTGCCCTCAAGCAAAACACCATTGGCGAAGCAGGCGTGATACACCTCCTGGATGAACTGTTCCTGGATTCGAGCGGTTGTTTCGATGCTGTGGTTGCCATCCATCAGGATTTCGGGCTCCACGATCGGCACCAAGCCTGATTCCTGAACCGAGCGGGCATAACGGGCAAGGCCCCAGGCATTTTCGCGAACAGAGAGCGCTGAAGGGCAGCCATCCGCCGTGATTTGAAGCACAGCCCGCCACTTAGCGAACCGTGCGCCTTGGGCGTAGTAGTCGGCAGCACGCTCAACCAACCCATCAAGGCCTGTGCAAAGCGTCTCGACGGCGTTAGCACCACCCAAGGGCCTCAGGCCCTTATCAACTTTGATGCCGGGAGTGATTCCAAGCTTGCCCAGTTTGTCGACCATCGACTCGCCGTCGGCGTGGCTTTGGAAAAGGGTCTCTTCATAAAGGATGGTGCCACTGATGAATTCACCCAAGCCTGCTGTGGTGAACATCATTCCGCGGTAAGCCTGACGGTTCGCTTCCGTGTTTTCAACACCAATGGAGCCGAGACGTTTGCCGATCGTCTTGGTCGATTCATCAACAGCCAAGATGCCTTTACCAGGAGCTGCAAGGAATTGCGCTGTAGCTATCAGTTCCGAGGTGTAATCCGCCAGAGCCATGGAATCGATTCAAACGAAGGCAATTCTTCGATCTGAAACAACAAACCACTGCACTTGAGTTACAGACAAGCCTTCAAATTGGAACGAAGAGATTGCATCATTTGGTGCAATCAGTTGTGAGCGAGTGGCATCTGTGCCTGATCGCAAGCCACACGACTCGCGACGCCCTCGGCCAGTCCAGGCAGCATCGGTCGCCCACTTCGAATGCTCTCAGCCCACCAACCCAGCACCCGGGCCACAGGGGCGATGCGGCCATCCGACCAGGTTTCCGGGAAGGCGAGGTCTGCATCGGGCTCCACCGCGCGGAAGGGCTCACCAAGCGGGGCATGCTGGAGCTCAAAGCCGTGGACATAGTCCTTCTGGTTGGTGCTGCTGAGCAGCAGCGATCCCGAGGCCCCCACCACATCCAGGCAGAAACCACGGCCGTTGCGCGACACAGAACTAAGGCTGACCTGAGCAGGCACCGGCAGCTCCCGCTGTCCCTGCCAATAGGCAACGGTCTGCATCAGCGACACATCAGCAGCATCAACGGCGGCCAGACGACCATCGGGGTGGGGGCGTTGCTTGATCGAAACGCTGTTTAGGGTTTGGACGGCGCCCAGAGGACCGATCAGCCAGGCCAGCATGTCGAGAGCATGGGTTCCAAGGGCTCCGATCACGCCACCACCCTGATCCGCCTGGGAATACCAGTTCCAACCGCGCTGCGGATCGGCACGGCTGCCCATCAACCAGTCGAGCTTCACCAGCCAGGGCGTGCCAACAGCACCGGCTTGCAGGAGGCGTGCTGTCTGCATAAAAAGAGGCACAGCCCGGTACTCGTAATCAACAGCTACAGACAGTCGCCGTTCGAGAGCAAGCCGCTGGAGCTCCCGGGCTTGATCGGCATGCAAAGCGATGGGCTTCTCCAGCAGCAGATGCTTGCCCGCCTCCAGGGCCCGGCGGGCCAGGTCAAAACGGGGTGCCGGGGGGGTGGCGATGACCACAGCATCCACCGCAGGATCGGCCAGCAGAGCGTCCCAGTCGCTGAATCCCATCAGGCCATGGGCGGCCGTGGCGGCATCCAACCGTTCCTGGCGGGGGTGCCAGAGCGCCACCGCCTCAAGATCGGGCGCTGCGGCAAGAGCTGGCAGGTGCACCTTCTCCCCGAAGCCGAGTCCGGCAACGGCAACACCAAGGGGTTGTGGAGACATCTCAGCTGGAGAGGGGTTCGGTGCAGACAGCCTCAATTACAGAAGTGATTAGCCCGTCATCCCCAGAAGGCTGCCATTGGGCACGAAAACGCGGCAAACCATTCACCTGTTTGTCTCGATACAGACCTTGAGCGCAGTCGAGTTGCATCACATAGAGCTCTCCAGAGAGCTGATCTCCGTCGTCAGTGACCGCGGGGGTGAACCGGCTCAGCACGGTTCGATATCCATCCTGATCGGAGCGCACACTGCCGCGATCCCACCACTGCTGGCCTGCATCGGTGGCAGGAACCTCGATCCATTCCACGGGGCCAGCCAGGACGGGGGCGGCCCAGCAGACCAAGGCCAGGATCAGAACAACTCCGGCTCTGATCATGCGCTGGTGAGCTCCATCGGTTTGCAGCCGTGCAGGCGCAAAAGATTGGCCAGTGTGGAGCGCAGCTGAGTGCGGGGAACGATCGTGTCCACGAACCCATGCTCCTGCAGATATTCAGCCGTCTGAAAATTGTCGGGGAGCTTCTCCCGCAGGGTCTGCTCAATCACGCGGCGCCCAGCGAAACCAATCAGCGCCTTCGGTTCCGCCAGGATCAGGTCTCCCAACATGGCGAAGCTGGCGGTCACGCCTCCCGTGGTGGGGTGGGTGAGCAAGGGCGTGTAGAGCAGCTCGGCTTCGCGGTGCCGTTCCAACGCGCCGGAGATCTTCGCCATCTGCATCAGGCTGAGCATCCCCTCCTGCATCCGGGCACCGCCGGACGCACAGACGATCAGCAACGGCAGCTTTCGGGCGGTGGACTCCTCGATCAAACGAGTGATCTTCTCTCCGACCACGGAGCCCATCGATCCCCCCATGAAGCGGAAGTCCATCGCTGCCAGCCCCATCGGGATGCCTTCCACCCGGCAGAGCCCTGTGACCACGCCATCACGCAGCCCGGTCGAGGCCTGACTTTCCCGCAGCCGGTCGGCGTAGGCGCGGCGGTCTTTGAATCCGAGGGGATCCACCGGTGCCAGATCAGCATTCAGCTCCTGGAAGCTGTCGGGATCCGCAATCAGTGCGATGCGTTCAGCACTGTCGATACGGTGGTGATAGCCGCAGTTGGCGCAAACGCTGGCATTCAGCTTCAGGTCTTTGAGATAGACGACTTGACCACATTCGGGACATTTACTCCACAGGCCATCGCCTTCATCGGGTTCCTGCTTGACGTTGGCGACGTACTGACCTTTACGGCGATCAGCAAACCAATCGAACAGAGACACTCAGGGCCGTCAGCTACCACCATTAAAAACCGGCCCGGGGAAAGACGCTTTCGAATCAAGCGCTCAGCAGCATCAACCAGGAACGCCACCACCACAGCGGACCGGTCAACCAGACCAACCAGATGCCCAGGGCCATGAAGGGGCCGAAGGGGAATGGTTGCCTGGGGCCCAGCCGTCCA
>QCSL01000041.1 GCA_003209165.1 Synechococcus sp. AG-670-B23
CTTCCTCCACGGCGGCACCCGCAAAAGCGAACGACAAGCGATGGTGGATCGCTTCCAGGAGGATCCCCGCGGTCCGCAGCTGTTCCTGCTCTCGCTCAAAGCCGGTGGTGTGGGCCTCAACCTCACTCGGGCCAGCCACGTGTTCCACATCGATCGCTGGTGGAACCCGGCCGTGGAGAACCAGGCCACCGACCGGGCGTATCGGATCGGTCAGACCAACCGGGTGATGGTGCATAAGTTCATCACCAGCGGCTCGGTGGAGGAAAAAATCGATCGCATGATCCGAGAGAAATCCCGCCTAGCCGAAGATGTAATCGGCTCCGGGGAGGATTGGCTGGGAAGCCTCGGTGGCGATCAATTGCGTGATCTCGTTTCTTTGGAGGACACCTGACCATGACCCTCAGCAACGTGAGTTCAAACGGCAGCACCGCCATCGGCGATGACGGCCTGGGGCAACAGCCCTGGTGGGTTGAGCAATGGATGGAGCTGATCAACGGCTATCGGTTCAAGAAACGGCTGGAGCGGGCCTGGGGCTACGCCCGCGAAGGCCATGTGACATCGATCCGCTTCGAAGGCCGCCGTGTGCACGCCAGGGTTCAGGGCACCGATGACTCCCCCTACAAGGTGAAGCTCTGGCTAGACGTGCTCAACGATGAAGACTGGGGCTATGTGCTGGAAGCACTGGCCCAAAAAGCCCGCTGGTCTGCGCAGCTGCTGGCGGGGATAATGCCCTCGGACATCGAACGGGCCTTCGCCGCCAGTGGCAAGCGCCTTTTCCCGTTCAAGCTGCAGGAGGTGCGCAGCGAATGCACCTGTCCGGACAAGGCCAACCCCTGCAAACACATCAGCGCGGTGTATTTCCTGATGGGGGATCGCTTTAGTGAAGACCCCTTTGTGCTGTTCCAGCTGCGGGGCCGCAACCGGGCCCGGTTGCTGGAAGACCTGGCGGAATACCGACGCAAGGCCCTCGCGGACCTGGCCAAACAAGTGCAGGGGAACACGAGCAACAGGATCGCCAGTGAAGCCAGTCCTCTGACCCCCCATGCAGCAGTACAGGACCCCGCCCTGTGGTGGCTCTACAACCGCAACCTGGATGGCGATCTGGTGGTGATCACCCCAGCGATGGATGGCGACACCGGGCTGGATAACGCTGGCGACTTGCCACTGGCAGAAGATCCACGCTTCGCCGATGCCCGGAGCACCTTCCTGAACAACCTCAAGGCCCATGGCCAGGCCAGTGCCCAGAAGGCCATGCTCCAGGCCATGGCAGCCGGCAGCTGAAGCGGAGGGGGGCCATGGCCAACGAAGCCCCCTGGCTCACCACCGAAAAACAAGGGCTCGCCGGATTGCTGCTGCAATCGCATCACCGAGCCTTCGCTCGGCCGTTAATCGCCGCCGCCCAACCCGGCCGCTCGAAGCGGTTGCTCTGCCAAACACTGTTCGCCTGCGGTTTTCCGGTGCTGGCCCACAGCACGGGGAAGGATCCAAAGCTCAGTTACTCCAACGCTTCGGCCCTGCAACTATGGGAAACATGCTGGGATGAGCTGATCGGCATGCCCTCACGGCTCACCGCACCGGACAGCGAACGGGCGGAACGCAGCAGCGCCCTAGGTCAAGCCAAACTTTTGGACGCGGTTCGGAACTATCACGGCATTCGCATCAGCCGCAAAGGACGGCGATTCATGATCAACAAGGCCCGGATCTGGACCATCTGGGATGCAGAAGAGCGGGTCTGCGGCCAGGCGGCCTGCTTCAGCGACTGGTGGTGGCTTTAAAGAGATTCGGTTTCAACACCATCCCTGTGGTGCCAGCCGAACGTAGTGGTAGAGACCGAATCGAAACGGACGGTTCCCACCCTTCTGGTTCTCATCCAAGCGGCGCAGATTGTGATGGCGGGCGATCAACTCAGTCCGCAGATGTTCATTCTTCGGAGCCACCATCATGCTGACACTTCGCCAATCCCCCTTCGATCTGTTCGAGCGTCTTGAGCAGCAAATGGCCACCGCTGAGCGCGTTCCCAACGCTGAAATCCGTGAAACCGATACCAGCTACACCGTGCGGCTGGAACTGCCCGGAGTGGACCACGACTCCATCGAAGTCAAGGCCACCGATCGCAACCTGGTGATCACGGCCGAACGCACCGCAAACAGCAGCGACGACACCAACGCACTGCTGTTGAGTGAATTCCGCAGCGGCACACGGAGCCGCAGCTTCCGTTTCCCTCATAGCCTCGATCGCGACCAGCTCAAGGCCAGCTATCGGGACGGCATTCTTGAAATCAACGCCGTCAAAGCGGTGGAGCACACCAGCATTTCAGTGCATATCGACAGCTGATTAGCCATGGGCTGGACAAGGCCAGCAGACCCAGACGAGAAGAACGGAAGCCCAACCCCTGCCCATGGCAGGGGTTTTTTGTTGAAGCCGAGGCTGAATCAGCCGCCGAGGCCTAGGAAGAAGCGGCCGATGAACAGCAGGCTGAAGCCGCTGAAAAACACCAGGCCAAACCAGCAGAAGGCCTGAGTGAGCCGTCTATGGCGGTGCTCCAACGGAACCAAGGGGCTGTTGATCGTGTCCATCGCCATCCAAGCGAACAGAGGAGCGGTGAGGAAACTTCCGGTCATCGCCCCGAAGACGAAATCCTTCACACCGATCCCGCCGCTCTTGGCCACCACCAGCGCCAGCACAGCGGCCAGGAAATGCACGATCACCCAAACGTCGAAACGACGCTGCATGGGCCCTGGTGCCGAGTCACCACTGTCGTGATGGCGCAGCAAGCCCTGGATCGCCGCAATGCTCCGGGGGTAGGCATCGAGGCAGGTGAGGGTGGTGCTGAACATGGCTGAGAAGGCCGCCGGGATGATCACCCAAGCCGCCCAACCACCCATGGCGGCGGTGTAGAGCTTGATCAGGTTCTGGGCGAAAGACACGCCACTGCCGGCCAGCATTCCGTCACCGCTGCCGTACATCGTGTAGGCACCCAAGATCACAAAGAACATCGCCGTCACCACGGTGACGCCATAGCCAAGGTTGAAATCGAACTCGGCTTCCTTCGGCGTTGCGGTGTGGTTGGTGTCGCGCGCACGGGAGAACATCCACAACGATGGCCACACGCACATCTCCACCGGTCCAGGCATCCAGCCCATCAGGGGAATCAGGAAGGCCAGGTTGGCCATGGTCCAGGGACTGGGATCGGTGCTGACCCAACTCGCCGCCACATCCCCGACGGGGCCACGAAACAGCAGCGATGCGGCCGCGACCCCCGTGAGAATGGTGAGCAGCACCACCAACAGCTTGGAGAGACGGTCCAACGCCCGGTAGTGCCCCAACAACAGCACCAGACCACTCACCAACAGCACGGCGATGGACAGTCCGTAAGGATCCAATCCCGCCAGAAGAGGGATGTTGGTGAGCAGCAGCCCCGCCACAAAACTCACCGCCGCGATGGTGAATGTCCCCGTCACCAGACTCACCACCAAGTACAGCGGGAGATAGAGGGGATTGCGTTTCTGGAAACCCTCCAGCAGCGACAGTCCGGTAGCCGCTGTGAAGCGGGTGCCCACGCGGAGGAACGGGTACTTGATCAGATTGGTCAGCAGAATCAGACCCACCAGCGCAAAGCCGAAACGGGCTCCCGCCGTGGTGGACGACATCAAATGGGATCCACCAATGCAGGCACCGGCCAAGAGAATCCCGGGCCCGATGCTGCGTCGCAGCGTCGATGACGCCATCACAAGGTTGCAGTTGATACCAGTCTCCGCCGCTTTGCCCCGCTGAATTTCCTTAAAGTCGATTTCCGTCATGGTCGGTTTCATGGTCGTTGCTTCCGCTGCTCCGAAGCTGTCGCTGCATTGCGAGGCCATTGCCGCTGACACCACCACTATTCGCTCCCTCGACTGGGACCGCAGCCGCTTCGACATCGAATTCGGTCTGCGCAACGGCACCACCTACAACGCCTTCCTGGTGCGGGGAGAACGCACCGCCCTGATCGACACCAGCCACGCCAAGTTCCGCGACACCTGGATCCCCCTGCTCAAGGAGCAGATCGATCCGAGCGCGATTGATGTGTTGATCGTGAGCCACACCGAACCCGACCACTCCGGATTGATAGGTGACCTGATTGATCTCAATCCCGAGATCGAAATCGTGGGCTCGAAGGTGGCGCTTCAGTTCCTGCAAGACCAAGTGCATCGGCCCTTCAAATCCTGTGCTGTGAAGTCCGGCCAGGAACTGGATCTCGGCACCAACCCCGACACCGGCATCCAGCACCGCTTCGAATTCCTCAGTGCTCCGAACCTGCACTGGCCGGACACGATCTTTTCCTTCGATCACGGCACAGGCATCCTGTACACCTGTGACGCCTTCGGCTTGCACTACTGCTCCGACGACGTCTTCGACGCCGATCCCGGGGCCATCGCTCCTGATTTCCGCTTCTACTACGACTGCCTAATGGGCCCCAATGCCCGCAGCGTGCTTCAGGCCCTCAAGCGCATGGATGGCCTGCCAGAAATCAACACCATCGCCGTGGGACACGGGCCGCTGTTGCGACATCACCTCAGCCACTGGATCAACGACTACCGCGAATGGAGTGGCCAGCGCAGCAAAGGCGAGAGCTACGCCGCCGTCTGTTATCTGAGCCAGTACGGCTTCTCCGATCGGATCAGCCAGGCGATTGCCCACGGCATCGGCAAGGCGGATGCCCAGGTTCAGCTGGTGGACCTGCGGGCCACCGACCCACAGGAGCTCACCGCCCTTATCGGCGATGCCAAGGCTGTTGTGGTGCCGACCTGGCCCGCGGAACCGGAGCCAGATCTCCAGGCCTCCATTGGCACCCTGCTGGCGGCCCTTGTTCCCAAACAACTGGTGGGGGTTTACGACGCCTTCGGCGGCAATGACGAACCAATCGACGCCGTCGCCGATCAACTGCGCAGCCAAGGACAGAAACAAGCGTTCAGCCCACTGCGGATCAAACAGCTGCCCCAGGGCAGCGATTACCAACGCTGCGAGGAGTCGGGCACTGACCTCGGCCAGCTGCTGACCAAAGAGAAGACGATCGCGGCGATGAAGAGCCTCGATGGGGACCTCGACAAGGCCCTGGGTCGCATCAGCGGTGGCCTCTATGTGGTGACCGCCAGCCAGGGGGAAGGCGAGTCGCAACGCCGCAGTGCCATGGTGGCCAGCTGGGTGAGCCAGGCCAGCTTCACCCCACCAGGCCTCACCATTGCCGTAGCTAAAGACCGTGCGATCGAAGCCCTGATGCAGGTGGGCGACAGGTTCGTGCTGAATGTCCTACGGCAGGACAACCACCAGCAGCTCGTGCGCCATTTCCTCAAGCGCTTCCCCCCCGGTGCCGATCGTTTCGCTGGAGTGAACGTGCTGGAGGGAACCGCCGATGGCGGCCCTGTGCTCGCCGATGCGCTGGCGTTTCTGGGCTGTCTAGTGGAGCAACGGATGGAAGGCCCCGACCACTGGATCATCTATGCCGTGGTGGAACAGGGCAACGTGGCCGATGCCGAGGCCAGCACGGCAGTGCACCACCGCAAGGTGGGCAATCACTACTGAGCCTGCAGCTGATCCAGAGCATCCAACAGGTTGGTGAGTACGGCACGCACGTGCTGGCTTCTCCGCCATTCACGGCGGTTGAGCCATGGATCTGAGCACCGCTCCCACCACCCCATCTCCGTCGGCCGGCAGAGGCCAACCCCTCGGTGATGGGGCGAGAGGAACACCGCTGCAGCCAAGAGATTGGTGCCGAAACCCAGCACAGGCCAACGTTCACTCCCCACACCAAACCATCCACGCAACAGCCGCACCTCCAGGGGGTCATCGGCGGGAAGCAACTCCCAGGATCTGCCTGGCCGCAGAGAGGCCAACAGTCGTTCGATCAAGCCGTGGTGTGTTGCGTTCTTGGGATGGGCTTGCACCCGCAACGGCGCATCTGTTTGCAAAGGTCGTAACGCGGCAGAGATGGCGCGCCTGAAATAAGCCCGGTTCTCGATCCCCGGCGCCCGGCGCCAACCAAAGGATCGACCCAAGAGCCGCAAGCGGACGTGCCATTTGGGAACTCTCATGTAGGGCAGGCAGATCAGCACGCCCGATACCTGCGGCCCAAGGTTCGCTTCGGCGTCGACGAAAGCCCTCCGAAAACTGGCGCAAATGTTGAGCATCTCCTGGAGCCGCAACAGCTCCACAGGACGATCAAAAGGCACCAGCGGATCCAAGCGGACCGAGGCCATGGCTGGAGAACGATGCACCAACTCGAGAGCCCTGATCCGGTTGTGCTGGGCTTGCTCTGAATACATACGCGTCTCAACCCCTATCGATTCCCCCAGCTCCACCACCTCTGAAGCCTGGTAGACGTGAAGCATCTGCTGACCTTCGCGATCGTCCAACCGTGGCAGCAGCAGCAAGCTGCACTTCAGTGGCTCGGGCCCGATCAACACGTTGTCCCCAGCTCTGAGGCGGAGCTCTCCAAACTGATCTGGTGGGGTCTGTATGAACAGGCACTGATGCCCATCCTGAGCCGCAAGATCCTGCAGCAGCGGCTGGAAAGCCTTGGTCGAATGGCTGAGGTCGTCGCGATACAGCGAGACGACCTCTAGCCGAGTGCCCCAGAGGCCTCTCCAGCGCAAATAGGCCAGCGCCGAGAGGGTGGTGATCAGCTGGGAAGAGAGAACAACAACGCGCTGGGCCAAAGGCCTGCTGCTCCCATCAACAACACGCCTACATTCAACAGGCTTCGAAGATGAGCGTGACCAGCACCGCAACCACGCGTCGCACGATCCAGCTGCCGATCGATGATGGGGTCGTTGGTCTCCGCGGTCTAAGCCCCCAACGACACCGCTTCGAACTGGAGTACGCCCTGGAGCGGGGCAGCACAGCCAACAGTGTGTTATTTGAGGCCGGCGATGGTGCCCCTGCCGTGCTGGTCCACCCTCCGGGCGTGACCTACAGCGAAGCCTTTCTGCCGGTGCTTGCTGAAGCCCTGCCCAGCAGCGACGCACCGCTGCTGGTGGTCGTGGGCCACGTCAACCCCAACCGCATTGCCCTGCTGCGGGACCTGGCGGAGGCCTATGCCGGCTTGGAACTGATCGTCTCCAACCCGGGCGCCAAATTGATCGAGGAGCTGTGGAGCCAACTCAAGCCTGCCCCTCCCGGTGAGACGAGCGAGCAACCACCGCTGCCAGACCTGCCGCCCCTGCAGGTCATCCGCCAAGAGCAAACGCTTCACCTCAACCATCAGCGCAGCTTGATTCTGCTGCCGGCCCCCACCCCCCGCTGGCCAGGTGGCCTGCTGGCATTCGAGGAAAGCCTGGGCCTGCTGATGAGCGACAAGTTCTTCAGTGCCCACCTCTGCACGGACAGCTGGGCCGAGAACAACCGCAGCAGCACCGAAGAAGAGCGCCGTCACTTCTATGACTGCCTGATGGCCCCCATGGCCCGTCAGGTGGATGCCCTGGTGGAACGGCTCGAAGAGCTCGACATCCGCACCATCGCACCGGGCCACGGTCCAGCGATCGAAGCCAGTTGGCGCAGCCTGCTGAATGACTACCGCCGCTGGGGCGAAGGCCAGCAGAACGCCAGCCTGACGGTGGCCCTGCTGTTCGCCAGCGCCTACGGCAACACCGCAGCCATTGCCGATGCGCTGGCCCGCGGGGTCAGCCGTACCGGCATCCGTGTTAGCAGCTTGAACTGCGAATTCACCCCCGCTGATGAACTCGTAAGCACGATCCAGCAGGCCGACGCCGTGTTGATCGGCTCGCCAACCCTGGGTGGCCATGCCCCTACACCGATCGTCTCGGCCTTGGGCACCCTCTTGGCGGAGGGAGATCGCAGCAAACCCGTGGGGGTGTTCGGCAGCTTCGGCTGGAGCGGCGAGGCGGTAGATCTTCTGGAAACGAAGCTGCGGGATAGCGGCTTCAGCTTTGGCTTCGAACCGATCCGGGTGAAGTTCAGTCCGGATGCCGCCCGGGTGAAGGAGCTGGAGGAGACCGGAACTCGTTTCGCCCGCAAACTGCTACAGAGCCAGAAACGGGCGCAGCGGCGCAGCGCTGGGGGCTTGAGTGAAAGCCGCAGCGATCCTGCGGTGCTGGCGCTGGGCCGTGTGATCGGCTCCCTCTGCGTGCTCACCACGCGCAAGGCGGATCTGAGTGGCGCCATGGTGGCCAGCTGGGTGAGTCAGGCCAGCTTCAATCCCCCCGGCATCACCGTGGCCGTGGCCAAGGACCGTGCCGTAGAAGCCCTGCTGCACAAGGGCGATCGCTTCGCATTGAACGTGCTGGCCGAAGGTCGCGAAACCGCCCTGATGAAGCAGTTCCTCCAACCGTTCGAACCCGGTGCCGATCGCTTTGCAGGCCTTGAGCTGGAAAACAGCCCCGCCGAACAGCCTTTGCTGCCGGATGCCCTGGCTTGGCTGGACGGCAAGGTCTGCCAGCGGATGGAATGCGGCGACCACTGGCTGATCTACGCCGAAGTGGATCACGGCGGGGTGTTGGATGTGGAGGGCAGCACCGCGGTGCACCAACGCCGCAGCGGCGCGAACTACTGAGCCGGCAACCCGAACACTTGCCTAACTCATAATCATTATGAGTTAGGCATAAGCTTGCTGGACCTCCGCTGCCTTGCCCCACTTTGGACCTCTCCAAGCCCTCCACCCACGCCAACCTCAAAGCCGCCTTCGGCGGCGAGAGCATGGCCAACCGCAAATACCTGTTCTTTGCAGATGTGGCCAAACAATTGGGTCATAAGGAATAAGGACCTGGCCAAGTTGTTTCATGACACAGCGGCACAGGAAACGGAGCATGCCTTTGCGCACTTCCGCATGCTGCACCCTGACCTGGTGGTGAGCCATCCCGACCAGCTCAGCGACGACGAAAAGCAGGCCATCTTGAGCCGCTGCCTGGAACTGGCAATCGAAGGCGAAACCTACGAGTACACAACGATGTATCCGGAGTTCACCGCCCAAGCCCGGCAAGACCGGGACAGTGGAGCTGAAGCGGAGTTCATCGAGCAAAGCAGCGAATCCAAAGAGCATGCCGGCCTGTTCCGCACCGCCGCCAAAAACTTCGGCCTGCTGACCCCGATGGAGCAGCATCACGCCAAAACCTATGGCGTTGCCCTCAAGGCACTACAAGGCAATGGCACTGCAGGCCAGACCGATCAACCGATTCCGGGCAAATGGATCTGCAAGGTGTGCTCAGTGATCTACGACCCAGCCGAGGGAGATCCGGATTCCGGAGTTACCGCAGGCACCCCCTTCGAGGCGATTCCCGACGATTGGCAGTGCCCAATCTGCGGCGCCCGCAAATCCAGCTTCATTCCCTACCGCGAAGCGGAGTTGAAAGCAGCCTGAAGCCCTGGAACCTGGAAGGGAAGGTCTCGTTGTGAAAACAGACGAGACCTTGCACGATTCCATCAAGCGCCTTCTTCTCCATGTCCTCCGATTTGATCGTTCTGACAGCGAGCAATGGCGAGAACCTCAAGCTGGCGGAGCGCTTCGTTCAGGCCGCTGCGGCTCAGAAGGTCAGCGCCGAACTGATCGACCTCACGCAGCTCGACCTGCCTCTGTTCACGCCGAGAGTCCAGGCAGCAGGGGCGGGCCCTGATCTTGCAGCCCTGCACGACAAACTGCACCAAACACCACGCTGGGTGATCTGCGCGCCGGAATACAACGGCTCGATTCCACCGTCACTCACCAATGCCATTGCCTGGCTCTCGGTGACTGACGACGACTTCCGATCCCTGTTCAACGGGCGGCCGATTGCTATGGCAACCTTCTCCGGCGGTGGCGGCATGGAACTGCTGGTGTCGCTCCGCATCCAGCTCACCCACCTCGGGGCTCAGGTGGTGGGGCGTCAGCTGCTGAGCAACAACGCCAAACCAGCGCAGGACGACAGCATCAGCGAGCTGGTGCTGCGGCTTCTGCAGATGTCACCGCTCGAGCTTTGACCCTGGAGTGAGGCAATCCGGAAAAGATCTGGTGCAAGCGCGAAACACCAGATCTTGTGCACTGAAATGAGGGCGTCACTTTCAAACAATCCCTAGAGCGATGGGATTCATGAACGGCCAAGAGGCCTCGGTTCGGTACCGCGGTTTTCTTTTGATGCCTCAAACCAACCGGAGCTGGCTAGTGCGACCGGAACGCAGCCCGATGCGCCTGCTGCCATTCCGCACACCAACCTGCTCACTGGCAGACGTCAAAGCACTGTTGGACTGGCGTCTTGCCCAAGAAAAATCTGAGATTGGCGTGGCCTGAGGTCAGGCTGCTGCCGGAGGAGGGGTGGGATCACCCACCGGTTGAAAAGGAAGTACCAAGGTGGCCCAGTGATCGGGCCGCTCGGGGCGGCTGCGACGGGAACGTCGGGTGCCGAACGGAACCCGAATCACATTCGTCCCTTCAGTTGACAAGGTGTGGCCGAGATTGAAGGCCGATTCCAAACCTTCTGGCAGTTGAGGCAGGGCAGGCCTCTCAACGCAACTGAGCGCAGATTTCTTGTTGTTGTTCCGATCCATGGTGTCCCCCGACAGACGAATCAGTTGTAGAACAGTTTGAACGAACTCGCAATGGCGATGATCGGAATCAAACCATTTTTTCCACTTTCGGTTAAAATTTACACGCTCAGAACCCCTTGCACAAGGGCTTCAAGCCACCAAAGCCAACGCTTCAACCGAAGGACAGGTGCACACCAGGTTGCGATCCCCAAAGGCGTTGTCAATCCGCGCCACAGCGGGCCAGATCTTGCTCTTCTGCTGACCCTCCATCGGGAAGGCAGCCTGCTGACGGCTGTAGGGACGATCCCAGTTATCCGCTGTGACGGCAGCAAGGGTGTGCGGCGCACGCTTCAGCGGGTTGTTCTTAAGGTCGCTTGCTCCGGTTTCAATGGCGCGGATTTCTTCGCGGATCGCCAAAAGGGCATCGGCAAAGCGATCCAGCTCCGCCAGGCTTTCGCTTTCGGTGGGCTCCACCATCACTGTCCCCGCCACTGGCCAGCTGACGGTGGGCGCATGAAAGCCGTAGTCCATCAAACGCTTGGCGATGTCATCCACATCGATCCCTGCATCCCGTTTGAGCGGGCGCAGGTCAAGGATGCATTCATGGGCCACCCGCCCGGTGCTGCCTCGAAACAGCACGGGGTAGGAGGTGTCGAGCCGATGGGCCAGGTAGTTGGCTGACAACAGCGCCACGGCACTGGCCTGCCGCAGGGCATCTGCCCCCATCAACCGCAAGTACATCCAACTGATCGGCAGGATGCTGGCACTGCCGAGCGCTGCTGCGGACACAGGTCCGATGGCCGATGAGGCACCAGCCTGCAGCGGATGACCCGGCAGGAAGGGCGCCAGATGCGCCGCCACACCGATCGGCCCCACGCCCGGGCCACCACCACCGTGGGGGATGCAGAAGGTCTTGTGCAGGTTGAGGTGGCAGACATCGGCACCGAAGGCACCGGGACGGCACAGCCCCACCTGGGCATTGAGGTTGGCCCCATCGAGGTACACCTGCCCGCCGTGCTGGTGCACAACGGAGCAGATCTCACGGATGCCGGTTTCAAAGACACCGTGGGTTGAGGGGTAGGTGACCATCAGCGCCGCCAGCCGGTCGGCATGCTCGGCCGCCTTCGCTGCCAAATCCTCCTGATCGATGTTGCCATCGTCATCACAGACCACTGCAACCACCTTGAGACCGGCCATCACTGCACTGGCTGGGTTGGTGCCGTGGGCGCTGGTGGGGATCAGACAGATGTCGCGATGGGCCTCCCCGCGGGAGCTGTGCCAGGCGCGAATCACCAGCAGTCCTGCGTATTCCCCCTGAGAACCGGCATTGGGTTGCAACGACACGGCGGCAAAGCCCGTCAGAGCAGCCAACCACTGCTCCAGATCGTCGGCCAAACGGTGATAACCCTGGGCCTGATCCGCTGGAGCAAAGGGATGCAATGCGGCAAAAGCAGGCCAGCTCACCGGCTGCAGCTCAGCGGCCGCATTGAGCTTCATGGTGCAACTGCCCAACGGGATCATCCCGTGCACCAGCGACAGATCACGGCTCACCAACCGCTGGATGTAGCGCAACAGCTCTGATTCGCTGCGGTACTGGTGAAAGATCGGCTGGCTCAGCCAGGGTTGGGAGCGCTGCGGTAACGAAAGCGACTGGGGCCGCTCAGCCTCGAGCTGCGGGACGGCCTGACCACAGGCCTCGGCCAGAAGTACAAGGAGGGCTTGCAGCTCCTGTTCATCGGAGAGCTCATCAAGGCTGATGCCGAATCCTGTTGCATCCGCCGTCGCTGCGCCATCGGGCAGCACCCGCAGATTGAAGCCGGCCGCTGCTGCAGCACGGTGTACAGCAGGTGCCAACGCACATTGCACTGTGACGGTGTCAAAGCGGTCTACGAACTCCAGCGGATAGCCCAGGGCCCGCAAGCCCTGCTCCAGCTGGCTGCGCAGCTCAACAATGCGTTGGGCGATGGCCTGCAGACCATCAGGCCCGTGGTGCACCGCATAGAACGAGGCCATCACAGCGAGCAGCACTTGGGCCGTGCAGATGTTGCTGGTGGCCTTGTCGCGACGGATGTGCTGCTCGCGGGTTTGCAGCGCCAAGCGCAAAGCCGAGCGGCCTTCCGCATCCTTGGACTGCCCCACCAGGCGACCGGGGATTTGGCGCTTGTAGGCCTCAACCGTGGCGAAGAAGGCGGCATGAGGACCACCGAATCCCATCGGCACTCCCAAGCGTTGGGCACTGCCCACGGCAATGTCGGCCCCCAGGGACCCCACAGGCGCCATAAGGGTCTGCGCGAGCGGATCGATGGCCACGGTGGCCAAGGCACCGGCGGCATGGGCCGCTTCGATCACGGCGGTTGGATCCCAGAGGCATCCATCGGCGCCGGGCAACTGCAGCAGCACTCCGAACACTGACGCATCGATCAGCGCTGTTACTGGGTCGATCCGCTCGAGAGTGATGCCAAGGGGTTCGGCGCGTGTCTCCAGCACGGCCCAGGTCTGAGGCAGCACATTGGCGTCCACCAAGAACCGGGTCGCTTCGGGGCGACGACACACCCCGAAGCTAAGGCTCATGGCCTCCGCTGCTGCGGTGGCTTCATCGAGCAAAGACGCGTTGGCGATCGGCAAGCCGGTGAGCTCGCTAATCAAGGTTTGAAAGTTGAGCAGAGCCTCCAAACGCCCTTGGGCAATTTCTGCCTGATACGGGGTGTAGGCGGTGTACCAAGCAGGATTTTCAAAAACGTGGCGCTGAATCAGGGCCGGGGTTGCCGTGCCGTAGTAACCCAACCCGATCAGGGATCGACGCAGCGTGTTGGTCTCACTCAACTGCTTCAGCTGCCGGAGGGCCTCCGCCTCGCCGCAACCGTCGGGCAAGGCCTCGACGGGCGGCGCCGGGTCGAGGATGTCGGCGGGCACGACATCAGCGATGAACTCCTTCAGATCGCTGTAGCCAAGGGCATTCAGCATGCGGAATTGTTCCGACTCGCTCGGGCCGATATGCCGCTGCGAAAAAGGAGAAATCAACGTCGAATTCAGCAGCCCACGCAGAGATCGTAGAAGCGGCTTTTCTTGACTGATGTCAGCAAGCGTTGACCTTGGCTGCGTAGGCCTCCGCGGTCATCAAGGTGTCGAGCTCAGAGGCGTCCGCCGGACGCAGCACCAGCAGCCAACCCTCGCCATGAGGATCGTTCTGCAATTCCTCTGGACTGGCCAGCACCGCTTCATTGCGTTGCATCACCTCACCGGCAATCGGTGCATACATATCTTCCACAGCCTTCACCGACTCCACCGATCCGAAGCTGGTGCCCTTCGCCAGGCTGGCGCCCACATCAGGCAGATCCACAAACACGATGTCGCCCAGCTGATCAACGGCAAAGGCACTGATGCCCACCCGCACCAGCTCTCCATCTGCATTGGCGTACTCATGGCTGTCGGCGAAACGAAAAGAGTCGGGGAACGCGAACGCCATCGGCGCAGTATCAAGTGATTCCAGTCTGCGGGAGATTGATCAGACCTGCCGCATTCAGGTCACACAACGCACGGGAAAGAGCCAGGCGGATGTGGGCGCGATGAGTACCGCCCTGTACGTAAAGGTTGAACGGTTCCCGCAACGGGGCGTCGGCCGAAAATTCACTTGTGGAGCCATCGATAAAGGTTCCACCGGCCATCACCAGATCAGAGGCATAACCAGGCATAGATGCAGGGACCGGATCCAGATAAGCCCCGATTGGTGACATCGCCTGGAAGGCGCGGCACACCACCTTGAGGGCCTCCGGACTGCCCAGCCGCACCGCCTGAATCAAATCGCTGCGCAGGGCCCCGGGCGCTGGATTCACGGGAAAACCCAGCCGCTCAAACACCCCCGCCACCAGATCCGCCCCAATCAAGGCCTCCGACACCATCTGCGGAGCTAGGAACAACCCCTGCAGCACCAGCCGCTGCAGATCAAAGCCCGTGCCGCCCTCGCTGCCGATCCCCGGCGCCGTGAGCCGGCAGCAGGCCTGCTCCACTAGATCAGCCCGTCCTGCGATGTAACCGCCGGTGGGGGCAATCGTGCCGCCGAGGTTCTTGATCATCGATCCAGCGATGAGATCGGCCCCAACCGCCGTCGGCTCCTGCTCCTGCACCAACTCTCCGTAGCAGTTGTCGACAAAGACAACACAGTCGGACTGGCGAGCATGGATGCGCTCACACAGCCCGGCGATCTGATCAACCGTGACCGACGGACGCCAGCTGTAGCCACAGCTGCGCTGAATCATCACCATCCGGCAAGGCTGCTCCAGGGCTTGGCTCAACGCCGCCTTATCCACCGCCCCATCCGGCTGTAAATCGATTTCGTCGTAGGCAACCCCGAACTCCGCCAGTGAACCCTGACCCTTGCCGCGAAGACCGATCACCTCCTCAAGGGTGTCGTAGGGACGACCCGTGATCGACAGCAGACGATCACCGGGCCGCAACACCCCGAACAGCGCTGCGGCGATGGCATGGGTGCCGCTGACGAATTGCAGGCGCACAGCCGCGGCCTCAGCTCCCAGCACCCGTGCAAAGACCCGATCCACCACCTCACGTCCCTGATCCCCATGGCCGTAGCCGGTGAGGGACGCGAAGTGCTGGGTTCCAACGCGCTCCGCCGCTAGGGCCTCCAACACGCGCTGCAAGCGTTGTCCCACCGCCGCTGTCCTCGCTGCAGCAAGGTCGGCCTGATCCCACTCCACCGCTTGGATCAGATCCTCTGCAAACGCACTGATCACCACTTGTCTGACGGATGTAATGCCTTCCTAAACCCTGGCCAAGGCCAGAATTCACAACCCGAGAGACCGCTGCAGTGCGGCAACTCCTTTAGATTTCTGTCACTAACGGCACCATCCGCTCCCTGGTTTTCCTGTCTGAGCGGCCTTGTCAATCCCAGGAGAATCCGCTTGGTTTCCTCGCAAACAGCTGACACCCGCGAGCTTCGGCAGCGGGCCGCGGTGATGGCACCGCGTGACCCCCTGCCCGCGCGTCAGCGCAAATTGAAGATGGGAACTACTGGCTTCATGCTGGTGATGCACGTTCTCGCCACGGTGGCGCTGCTACCGCGCTTCTGGAGCTGGCAGGGCGTTGTGGCCTTCGGCGTTCTTTATTGGATGACGGTGTTGGGTGTGACCCTGGGTCTGCATCGTCTTGTGGCACATCGCAGCCTTGTGGTGCCGGTGTGGGTTGAGCGAATCCTCGTACTCATGGGTACCCTTGCTTGCCAGAGCGGACCAATCGAATGGGTAGGGCTACACCGCCATCACCACCGTTTTTCGGATCAGCCCACGGACCACCATGATGCTGGACGTGGCTTGTGGTGGAGCCACAGCGAATGGATGCTGCATGACATCCCCGCGCTGAAGGAACTCGACCGTTACGCCGGCGACCTTCAATGCGATCCATTCTATCGCTGGCTCGACCGCTGGTTCCTTCTGCTGCAAATCCCACTTGGCTTAGGGCTCTACTGGTTCGGCGAAGCCGCCCAGGTGCATGGTGGTGGTGTTGGCCTGGTGCTTTGGTCCATCCCTCTGCGCCTCGTGGTCGTATATCACGTGACCTGGCTGGTGAATTCAGCCACCCACGCCTTCGGCTACCGCAATTTCAATTCTCCCGACCTGTCCCGCAATTGCTGGTGGGTGGCTCTGCTCTCCTTCGGTGAGGGCTGGCACAACAACCACCACGCCCATCCGTCAAGTGCTCGCCATGGTTTGCGCTGGTTTGAGTTCGATCTCACCTGGCAGCACGTGCGCCTGCTCAAGCGCCTTGGACTAGCCAGCAGGATCCGTACGGCCCGTTATGTCCCCGGTGCCTCCTGAGGCTCAAAGTCATCTTCAGCAACAGGCCACGTCGTAACGTGGTCTACCGCACCCGTCTCCATCCTTCGTCCCGGTCCCATGCCTAAGCGTGTACAAGTCGTTCTGAATGAGGACGTCCTCAGCCTCGGCAAGGACGGAGACCTGGTAGAAGTGGCTCCTGGTTTCGCCCGAAACTTCCTGCTGCCCTTCGGCAAGGCTGTGCCCCTCACCCCTGCTGTGATGAAGCAGGTGGAGCACCGCCGGGCCAAGGAAGCTGAGCGTCAGGCCGCCCTGAAGCAGGAAGCCATCGACTTCAAGACAGCCCTCTCCACGATTGGTCGCTTCACCGTCAAGAAGCAAACCGGTGAAGACAATGTGCTGTTCGGCACCGTCACCAATGGTGACGTGGCTGAAGCCATCGAAGCGGCCACCAAGAAGGAGATCGACCGCCGCGACATCTTGGTGCCTGAGATCCACCGCACCGGTAAATACACCGTGACGGTGAAGCTGCACACCGAAGTCATTGCTGAGATCAACCTGGAAGTGGTCAGCTACTGATCCCTGTCAATTGATACTCAAACGGCTCATTCGAGCCAAAGTGTGATTCCTTCGCTTCACGCCCTGCCGCCATGGTGAGCGTCCCCCTGCCAGAGAACAACGATGGGGGACGCCGTGGTTTTGGCCAGGGAAGCCGAGACGACGAGCCCAATTTCGAGGCTCTGCCCGATTCCCTTCCGCCTCAGAACCTGGAAGCGGAGGAAGCTGTGCTGGGCGGCATCCTGCTGGATCCTGATGCGATCGGGCGTGTTGCCGATGTGCTGCAGCCGGAGTCGTTTTATTTGAACGCACACCGGGAGATCTTCCGAACCGCCCTGATGCTGCACGGCCAGGGCAAGCCAACGGATCTCACGGCCATGAGCGCCTGGCTGGCTGACACCGGCGCCCTCGAGAAGGTTGGCGGCAACAGCCGACTTGTGGAGCTGGTGGAGCGGGTGCCTTCCACCGCCTCAATCGAGCAGGTGGCGCGGCTGGTGATGGACAAGTTCCTGCGCCGCCAGCTGATCCGCTCCGGCAACGAAGTGATTCGGCTTGGCTTTGATCAGAGCCTGCCGATGGAGCAGGTGCTGGACCAGGCGGAGCAGAAGATTTTTGCCATCAGCCAGGAGAAACCCTCCAAGGGGCTCACCCCAACGGCCGAGATCCTCACCCAGACCTTTGAGGAAATCGAAAGCCGCTCGCTGGGCACCTCGGTGGCCGGCATCCCGGTGAACTTCTACGACCTGGATGCAATGACTCAGGGCCTGCAGCGCAGCGACCTGATCATCGTTGCCGGCAGGCCGGCGATGGGCAAAACCTCGATCGCGCTGAACCTGGCCAAGAACGTGGCCCAACTGCACGACATGCCGATATGCCTGTTCTCCCTGGAGATGAGCAAGGAGCAGCTCACCTACCGCCTGCTCTCGATGGAGGTGGGCATCGAAGCCGGCCGACTGCGCACCGGGCGCTTGCAGCAAGAGGAATGGCCGCTGCTGGGCCAGGGCATCAACAGCCTGGGGCAACTGCCGATTTTCATCGACGACAAGCCAAACTCCGGTGTGCTGGAGATGCGCTCGCTCTGCAGGCGTCTGATGGCGGAACAGGGCAAGGAACTGGGGCTGGTGATGATCGACTACCTCCAGCTGATGGAAGGCTCGGGATCCGACAACCGGGTGCAGGAGCTGTCGCGCATCACCCGGGGCCTGAAGCAAATGGCCCGGGAACTCAACGTGCCTGTGATTGCCCTCTCCCAGCTGAGCCGGGGCGTGGAGGCACGCACCAACAAGCGACCGATGCTGAGCGACCTGCGGGAATCGGGCTCAATCGAGCAGGACGCTGACCTAGTACTGATGATCTACCGAGATGAATACTACAACCCGGAAACTCCCGACCGCGGCATCACCGAAGTGATCGTGACCAAGCACCGCAACGGTCCGGTGGGCACAGTGAAGCTGCTGTTCGAGCCCCAGTTCACCCGCTTCCGCAACCTGGCGGCGTGATTCATAACGCAAAAGATGAGGAGATGGGCTTCAACAGCCGCAGCCATTGCGCCCATGGCCACGAGCAGCACTTTCATAAGCTGCCACGCGAGACACTCAAGAGAAGCCTCACCAAAGCCCACTAAAAAGGGAGACACTGCAAATTCGTACTATTCGGTCCCTCAGAAGCTGCGTCAACAGCCCATAATTTGGCGGAAGGGCTGAGAGTTTCTTGAGAGGGTGTCGCTGGTCGAGTTGCCATATCAAAGTTGGCTGCTCCAACTGCAGACCTGGGCAGCCGAGAGTCGTTTCGTCTCAACGGGTGTTGATGCACTGCGGCTGAAGCAAGGTCAAGGAATGGACCAGTCGAACCGCATCGCCAATCGACTCTCGAAGGTTGATACGCGGAATGTTTCACCCATTGAGGTGCTACGAGGCAGCTCAATGCCAGGTGCAGCCAAAGAGGCTGCGTTGATTCCGTGAGCAAAATATCGACAAAAGTAAAAGAAGTTCGACCTCCACTCGTTGTCCTTAGCAGTGCCACTACAGGGTTGCAAGCGGCCAGCTGGCTTGAACTACCTGCGGATAAGCATCCATTCAATGTAATCAACAAAGAACTCAGAAATCTGAGGCGCAGAGAAGAATACGTAGAGGAACTGCACCTCGTCGCCCATGGCAATAGTGATGGCATTGAGCTGGCGGGCGAATGGATCGATGAAGCAATATTATTAAAGTACTCCGTCGAAATTTCTCAGTGGAAAGTAAAAACAATTGTTCTATGGTGCTGCAATATAGGTCAAAATAAAAATTTCATAACAACACTCGAAAACTTTGCAAGTTCTGAAGTTTTTGCTTCATCAGAAACCATTAACAAGCATCAACTCAAGGCCAAAAATAAAAATGGAGAATCACGCAATTTAAATCCTTCTTCAGCAAGATGTCGTCAGCCAATGGAATGGTGAACTCTCTGCAACTCGAAGAGGTGGCGATATTGATGGCCAAGCGCAAGGGGATCGCAGCGGCTGGTCAGTATCCCTATCGGCCGACGGCAACACACTTGCTGTTGGTGCACGGCAAGACGATAGCAGTGGGAATCGATCAGGCAGCACACAGATCTACACCTGGAATGGCACAGCCTGGAGCCAACTCGGCGATGACATAGACGGCG
>QCSL01000042.1 GCA_003209165.1 Synechococcus sp. AG-670-B23
TCCCATACGTGCAGTTCGAAGGCGTTACTCATTGCGGCAGTTGGACGACTTTTTTCTGCTGGTAACAAAATGCCCCTGTCGGTATCGATTCAGGCTGAATCGACGAACGTCACTGACCTATTGAGAGTCTGTTCCGTTCTGGAGGGCTCCGGGCGGGACGCGGACCCATGTCAGCGGCAAACTGCTGGGTCCGTCTGTCTTAGCGAAAAATGACTGCCCTTCACTGCACCGGTGGTCTGCAGCGCCGCCAGCCTGTTTTGAGCATCTTGTCCCGAGCCTTGATCGCGTTGTGCCGAAACATTCGCCTGCGGGTTTGGGGCATTGGTGGAAGGGGCAGAACCCAGCTGTAGGTACGCTCCGTAACCCACTGTGCATGGACCTTGGCTGGGTGGGCTCTTAACTGACAGACCAGCTGCTGCTCAGCACTCTCCAGCCACCAATCCCCCCGCCAGCTAAACCGGCCGGGGGATTGATAGTGCGGTTCTTGTTCGGCATGTCAACACGATGGTGCGACCACGATGGGAATGACGCTCAGCTGACGCCATGTAGGTGGTTCGATGGATCTGCGCTGACTTCCTTAACCAAGGCGTCCAAGGTTCTTAACCAGCGGGTGAGTGGGCGTCGAACTGAGACACAAGAGTGAGATCACAGCCAGCCTTCACATTCCGTTACAAATCTCTTATTTTGTTGAAGCCACTTTTTGAAGAGCTTCTCTGTGAACGATTACCCGTCTGTCATAACCGCTCTCATCACTGCCAACATAGTCATTTCTGCTGGCGTCGTTGACGTGCTCGCCGAACCGACTGAGCTTCCGGTCATCAAGAACAACAAATCCGATTTTTGACAATGTCTATTGATGCCCGATGCCAAGAACAGCAATCAGCCGCAGATCGCATGTTTATGGATTTCAAATACACTAGCCCTGGCTCGAAGGAACAGCTACAGGCCTTGACCACTCTAAGTTTCCTTATTGGGATGTGGGCCGATTTCCTCTCTGCAGAAGAAAGAAGAATGGATCAAGTCTTGGCCCTTGAAGCGAATCAATGACAAGTAGGTGGTGGCAAGTGAACCTGCAGCTGCCAACATCAGCTCGTTATCACCAGACGACGTTCACGTTGGAGATTCAGGATATTTTTCTCAAGCGAAACCAGAGATCAGCTGTGACTTCCGATCAAATATGGTTCCGCCGCCCCACTCGTTGCAGCATTCCCTGGGCACTTCTGTCGAATCTCCCTCGAAGCAGGGCGTGAAGCATCACAAGCTACGCAGGGATCTCACAAGCCATAAGTATAAACAATCAGGCGCTCTGCAGTTCAGGTTATGAGAGGAAGTAGTAGTCACAATATCAATCACACATGCTTTTTTCTTCGGAAAGGCTGCTGTTCGCTCTCGAACCCTTGAGCCTGACCTCGAGCGTAGAGATACCGCCCCACCGTATTCAGGAAACAGGCCATAACCTCAACTCTCACCGCCTTGTTTTTCCGGCGGAGGGTTGGTGGCGTGTTTCTTTTTGGGTATCAGTAAGTTAGCTAAACTGGTGACTTCCCGAGGCTTCTGCGTTGAAACGGTTGCTACTGCTCCTGGTCCCACTGGTCTTGGCAGAAACAGCCATTGCCTTTGATGGAGGCGGCTATGAAACAGAGCAAAAATCCGAGCTTTCTACTGATCATCTAAAAGCAAAAACTCTTGCTAAGTATTCAGAATTTCACCAATCCTGCATGCACAACCAAATGACCATGTGGGGAGAAGTTGCAGAAATAATGGAAGATCTGGCTACAGCACATTGCTACTGCGAATACACCAAGATTGAGAGCTTGGATACTATTACATGGGAAGACAAAAATGCCGCTTACGCTGAATGCGCTCAGAAGGGCATGATCAAAAAAAAAGAAGCCTTTATTAGGTGGGCTCTTCCACTACACCTTCAACGGCTAGAAAACGGTCAGCATTAGTCCTTGCCTCTCCACGGCCAGCCAGATCAATTTCCGCACTGCAAACCAATGCACATGGGACAAGCGTGATGACCAAACTTTTAGTGCTAGCGAACTTTCTCTTACTGGTGCTTGGATGCTCCGACGGAACAATGTGAAACGGCCATTTGCCGCATGATTGCTGCTATTGCGCTCTGATTATTGAATGCGCGATAGACAGCGAGCTGTTTGCTCAATTCGTGGCATTCCTTCTGTTGGGAGTCCATGAATAAACCCTTGGTACTAAAATTATGGCGTCATCAAGTATGGGGTGATTGTGCCAAGTGCCACAAAATGACACTGCAGTGCATCGAAGGCCCGAACGACCAGAATAAGCATTAATACTCCCAAAAGTTTTGTGTTATCAATGATGCAGGACTAGCAAATTCAGCCTATTAAGATATAGGTGATTAACTAGTTGGCTATGGGATTAACCATTCCAACGATCTCAATCGGGGTCGCTGTGTATCTATTCTTTCACTTTTTACTGGGTGGCATATTCACCTAGTTTACCCATTCCAACTACATCAACTATGGGTTGACTGCTGCAACGATTCGGTGGCACTGGGCTCGTACCACGAATAGCTCTTCAGATGCACCTCTCAATGGTGTGACCGATTGCATCGCTGATTTTGGCGAATGGCACGTTGGTGGCGTGAATCCCCATACCGGAATGAATACGAGGTGAGCTGCTCACCCTCATGATCAACTGCATCCCGAAGTAATAATCAGATCTTAGTCTGCGGAGGTACTGGTTCAGCGCCTGCTTTCAATCCCGCACCGCAGGAGGCGCGGACCAAATCTCGAAAGGACTTGATTCAGGGTACTGTATTGACAACGCTCGACAAAAGACCAACGCATCTTTGTAAGCAATGTGTATGCATATCGCAAAACATTTGCCATCACTTGATGACAGCTCACCATGTAGTGGCATTGCTACAGATGAGTCACAGACTAGGAAAACCCGGAAACGACTCAAGAGACCTCTTGCTTTGGGAGCAAGATGCCGCAGGTTCGAATCCTGTCTCTCCGATGCGACAAAAGGTCAGTATCCAGCTGACATCGCTGCCGCCCAGTAGGGGCTATTTTTCTTACTCAGGCTTACCTTGGGTTGTGCATAAGTGCATCTGTAAACCGGAATCAACAGCAAGTCACCTGGAGCAATGCGTGACTCAGATAATCTCTTTACGGCCAGACTTGATCTTGGCTTTGGCTGAAACGAGTCCAAAGATCAGCAGCGACAGAAGGCCCGCGTTAACGCCAACGAAAAACACTGTGTCCATGACTTCATGATGTCTTTGCTCTTAATAAGACAAGAAAGCAGGACAACCAATCGGTCAAAAGACTCAATGAAGGCCCTAAGGCCGCTTACCCCTTGAAATGAGCCTGAGGGCTCTCTTGTTGCGACATTTAGCGAGCCATCTGTCGAGACCACCTACTGCTGCGGGTTGTCGCCGCAATCGTCTGAGTCCTGGTCTTGAAGCTGTCGCAGACGAAAGAGGAGCTGAGGGTCACCAACAATCTGGCGACGGCACCCGTCCTCCCCCATGTAGGTCAAACGCCCATTGGCATCGATGATCAGGGCGGTCATAGGGGTGACTGGAGACGACTCGTCGATGGCGGAAGACTCCTCAATGAGATCGGTTCAGTCTGATTCCTCTTGGCGGCACAGCCGAAATCCATGGCCAAACGCGCAGTTGGTCCAGCCGCATGGGCAGCTTTCCTGTATGAAGGAGGGATGGACTGGATTCTTTCCAAACGCGTGACTGATCAACAAGGCAAGGACAAGAATTACTGGATTGATGAGATCGCCTTCCTGGAGGCACGGTTGAACGGCGGCCAGGGTGACATCGACAAAGAAGACCAAGCTGCCTGCGAGGAAGCCCTGAAAGCAGCGAAAGCGAACTTGGCGGCCACTCACTGAGCATGGGGCTGACCGATGTTCAAGCCACGCCTATGGTTTGGAAGTGAGAGGGAGACCTCTTCGGGCGTGGTTGCTTGATTTGGTGGGTGGTGTCACGACCTACTGCCTCTCTCACACCTTTTCGCCATGACTAATCAAGACCTCTCTCCTTGGCATAACCCTTGTAGTGATTGGGAAATTCATCGGCCAAACGAACAAGGGCATCACTTGAGGAGCCCATTTGCTCACACACCTCATCAAAAACTGAGGCAAAACAACTCTCACACCTGATTTCAAGACAGAGCTCTTCCCAGCTGGTTTTTTGTTGATTAAAACTGGCCACAAGCTCTGTGAATGTCATTAGCAACAAAGTGTTCTGCTTGGATCAAGCTTAAAGCCGTTGGCATCATCCCATTTAAACCCGAATAAAATCATGATTTCTTTAACCTGGTGAGCCAAGGCTGCTGTGAACGGGCAACATTCAGGATGAAACGACTGCTGCAACTACTACAGCGAATGGCAGGCAAACAGGAGAAACCCCATTGCACACGCCTGAAGAGCTGGAGTGCTTTAAAACAGATGCAATCGATAACCGCAGCAAGCACTAATGATGAAGGGGGCAACTGAACTGGCATTACTCACCTTTGCGTTTGTCGGGCTCCAGCTCTGGTGGCTCAGCAAGGTCTTTTTAAATCGACCTAGACAGCCAAGACCGCTTGGCAAGCCCATGAGGGCCAATTCACTCCAAAATGAGAGAAATACCCTGCAAAAAATCTTTGATCAATCCTGATCAAAGCGCCAACGGGTTTTCCAGGGACAAACACTGTTGCACCACGCTGATCTGAACGATCAGCGTGGTGCAACAGCAACAACAGCCATAGCAGTGATTTGTTGTGCTCACTGCGGTTACTGCACTCTACCCTAAGAATCGGCTGCCCCCAGTGCAGCAAGCAGAGAAGAATATGGTCCTCACAACAGTTGGCAGAACTGATCAAGACAAGATCGGTTAACGCCAAAAGCAGAGAGCCACATTTTCGTTGCTAGCTGTTGAGTGCGTGAAGGGACCACCAAGGCCTTTGAAGCTCCCCCTGCAGAAGGACGTCAGTGCACCTACTGCGGTGACATCAAACCTCTCAAATTCTTTGGCTTGGATCAACAGGAGTGCCGGAACTGTGAGGCACTACGACGCCAACAGGCCATGAAAGAGGATGCCGATGATGCGGCTGAGGAGTTTTGAATCAAACCGAGCATCAATAAGCATATGCACCAATGTTGAGTCGATCGCGATGAGCTATCACATAGGAAGAGTTGAAAAGAGGCTACATGGGCAAGGTTCTTTCAGCGGCGAAATGGTCGTTCGATCTTCTTGGCCAACGCATCAATGCTCTTCGTCTTAAAAAGACCTTCTCAGCATCAAGGATTTACAGCGACTGGGCTTACGACGAATCGCAGATGAAAGAGGCCGATTTTGGTAAGCGCCAGCAGAAATCTCATCTCGAATACGACTGCTGAAGCCAGAACCCAAGAAATCAAGCGGGAAGATATCGGCTAAACAAGCATCAACACATCCACTGTGGAACTAACCGCTTTGGGTTGACGGTTGGCAGTTTCAGGCCAAGTCTCCTAGAACGCGGTTCAATCTCGTTGTTGTTATGGCCTTGATCCCCCGCTGGCAGTACATGACTGACAGCAGCAAAGCCATGGTGAAACGATCTGCGATCACACTTTTGGTCGTCTTGATCGGATTGACACTGCTGCGCGCAATCTTTCCGTGGATAATGCTCGGCCTTGCCTTCTATGGTGGCTGGTGTCTGCTGAACCGGAAATAAACCATGAGTGAAGAGTCAACTCCAACCAGACGAACGCTGTACATTTGGGCCTTAGGCCTCAATGTCGTCGCTTGGGGCGCGTACCTCTATCTGACCAAGGTGATGGGAATCGACTTCGAATCAATTCGACAAGCAAGGATGGCTGGTTAAGGTCCCCCTCCCCAAAGAGGGATCTGCCTAGTCCAACAAGTCCATCGCTTTAAAGCGTTCGTCCTGGAATCGTCCAACAGTGGATGAGGAGTCTCGTCCGCTAGAGCACATGAGAATTCTCATGCCCAAGCAAAATCAAACAGATCACGGAGCAGCCTCCTCTTAAAGAGAAGGCTGCTCCATGAATCACCCTGTGACTTATGGATTTGAAGCTCACCCAATCTCTGGAGAGCATCGTACTGATAGCTTGATGAGAAGCAGAGGATGCAGCACATCTGCGGCCAGGCCTTTGTGTTGTTTGGAGTCGTGGTTTTGGAGGTATCTCTTTATAAACTCATCAGCGCTTTCTTGCTTGATGCTTCCCCTTGGCCAGAGTTACAACTTGGTGCCGCAAAGTTGATGTTGGTTGCGTCAGGAATGCATTTTCCGAAACTCAGCTTTCTTAATAAACTGCTTTCAGAAAACAGCCTTGCGGAAAGAGCGCGACGCTCTTTTCTCATGCTTGCCCCCGCAGCCTTCATCATGGTCTGTGTTGTTTTAGCGAGGCTTTCTTTTCAAGATATTTATCGCTACAAGCGCCTTCTTGGTGAAGGAGGGATACTGGAGTATTTGCAAGCTCTAATTCTTTTCACGTCTGCTTGGGGTGTCGTGGCTCATCTCCAAGGATCTTTGCAAGCGCTTGTCCATGCGCTTGCATTCAGTAATTTACGAGATCATTTCTTTGGCGATGCTTTTTGTTTACTTCTAGGAGATTGCCTGGTGACAAATCCTGTTCGAATGGAAAACCCCTGAAAAAATTGCCGCTGTGAATTCTCAAATTAAGACAACGCTCCATAACCTCGAATATTTCCATAATATCCTCAACCTGTTCTTGGTTTCAGTCGCTGCGCTTGTCTTGGTGCTAAGGCATCCCTCGGTTCGCTTTTTATGGCCCAAGGCAACTGGTGACGTAACGATTCCACAAAGAGCTATCTTAATGCATCAATATTTCTGTCCGTTATTTTTATACGCTGCATCTCTATCTTATTTTATTGCGACAAAATCAGGAACTGATTTTGTGAACACTATTGATCAGGAATGTGCAGAATTTCTTCTCTACCTTGCAGCCCCCTTGGCTTTCTTGAGAACATACATCCTGCTCGGCGATGCACCGCTGCACCGGAGCATCGCCAAGCAGGATGCCCCGGTTTCGTTATAGCTTGAATGTCTCTTGGAACTTTTCTGTTGATGGATCGTCAACAGAAAAGCACTTGCAAAGGCCTACGCGGGCAAGGGTTAAAGGTGCAGATCAACAGCTGACCGCATCGAGCCGCTACGACCTTGTTCAACAGGACACCAAGGGTATAAATCGTTCGGTGCAGAAAAAACCGCCCCATCTTTGAGGCGACTTCAAAAGCCGAAGCAATCCCCATCACCCGGCGATCTGCACCAATTTTTAATGGGTTTAAACAAAATACCCACCAGACACCAGATGTAGTGGACGCCAACAGTCACTTAAGACTCTGGAGAACATGAGTAAAGAAGCTCACCAAGACAACAACAGCACTCCATCTTGAGCCTGGAGGACTTTTCGAGATTCATCGCCAGGACTTCGGCCCAGATACGCAACGAGCCTAATGTTGAGGAGACACCACATCTGGGGCAGGAGGTCAACAAACTTGGGATTGTGATGCTTCATGCTGAAGACATTCTTAAGAGAGAAGCCATGATTGCGGGCCCATCCTGTCCATTGCACTTGGGAGTCCTGGACAGTCCTGACTGCTGGACTGATGACGCACTCATGTCTGCTGTGCGTCCATTGAATCCAGAGGAACTTCACCACTTAGCCATCGGATCCCAACAACAGAAGAATCGGGAAGAAGGCCAGAGGTTGATGCGAACCACCCCTAGCAAATGGATCACTTGAGGTGGTCTTGCCCACGTCTCTTGAACGATGAGGCAGAACCATGAGGAAGGCCTATGCCCGTGGTTTAACCCCGGTGGCTGAAGCCAGCGAAGAATTGATAGAACTGTGCGAACACCTTGTCGAACCAGGTTCCCGATCGCCGCACCGTAGGCCGTTGCAACACTGAAGCATGCAACATCGGTTCGTCGGTGCCATACCCCTCAAAGGCAATAAAGGCATCTTGGGCTCCCTGCAGCTCCTGGTCGATTCCACGGGACGAAAAACGTGCTTGAGCTCTGTTTCGCGAGGTTGACATTGCCTGGGCGTAGGGACCTACTACCGGTCTGGCCCCGGACCGAGCTCTTTGACAGCAGTTGGTGATGCTTCTTAGGAAGCCGAACCGCCAACTCATTTACAAACCGTTACGGAAGGCGTAATGTTTTGTAAACCTGCACCGAAAAATGGCTTCCTCAACTCCCAATGAAGATTGGTTCCAGAACGCCGCAGCTGCCCAAATTCGCAATGAGCAACTGGAGAAAGCAGAGCTCCTCAATGGACGTACCGCAATGATCGGCTTTGTGGTCGGTGTCTTAACTGAAGGTCTGACTGGGCAAGGGATCGTCAGTCAAATCACCTTTGGCGCGTTCGGCTGCAACTGAACCCTGGCAAGTGCCGCAGTGATGTTGTGGGAGTGCAGCTCAAGCGCTCTACTCCCACAGCTATTGACAAACGCCAAGTTTTGACAAAGCGTTTTTTCTGCGAACTGCTTGATTTTGAGCGAGTTTTGCGCTACTAGGTTATGAATTGGTTATGAAACGATGAAGACAAGCACTGCCCATTCGCGTCTTGAGTCCCTCCAGCTCGCCGCTGAAGAGTGTCTAACACGCGATGAAGCGCAGAAGATTTTGAAAAAGGCCGACAAAGTTCACGCCAAGCTTGAGTCATCAGCGGCTCCCTTCCGCCGCCCCAATCCTTAGTACTTTCTCTATTGAAACGTCCTCTAAAAATGTTGAGTAATTCATGATTGCTTACTCAACTGCACGTAAAACGAAGAGACAACCCCTCGGGATTGTTGGTTGAGCTTTTTCCACTCACTGAAAACACCTCAAATCAATTCGGGATGATCGGGATCCCCCTTGAACGGACCGAGTGTCCAAGGGCTGATCCAACCGCCATAAAATTCGCCTGGCTGTGGCAGAACCACCTCTCCTTCCAACCTGCAGCCATCAACTAGCTGGGGATAAACGCTGATCCAACCGGCCAAAAGAGCGAATGGTTGTGCTGGACTTTGATAACTCCAACCAGCGCGAACACGGCGATCAGCGCCATCAACAGCGCTGACATCCCAATAGGACGCCACTCCCTTCCATTCACAGAATGAGGGCCGTCCTGTTGAGGGATGAAGCGTGCCGCGTTTAAACGCTGAGGGATAGAGATAGATCGTGGGCGGGTGGAACGTTTCACACACCCGCACGTAACGCTGATCCTGGGCGATCACCTGTCCTGCAATGCAAATCTCGACAGAACCGGACACCAGCTCGACCAGGGGAGGACGGGGATAGCTTGAAACGTTTTCAACGGGTCGCATGGCTCACCCCATATCGAGCAGGTAGTGCATAACGGCAACCCGATGGAACACAGCGATACCTTCTACCTTCGGGCGAGTGGGGGCCGATTAACGCCTCGGGAACACGATGAATGCGACTGATGGGTTTGATCTCATAGGCAGTTCTCTCCGGAGCACCGGCGCCTCGATTGCGGTCCCAGATCCCACTGGCATCACCTTTGAAATGCCCTGCCACCTGCGACAGGTGCGCAAAACAATTGGGCCTCATAGGACAGACAACGATGGCCAGGCAGGCATCGAAATCCTCGGACGAGAGCACATTGATCCCATCACGGACATCACCTTCGTCGATACCGAGAACCATGTGCTCAAAAGCTGTTTCACCCGTCAATTGCCAGCAACGGATGGTGACGGCGTCATGTTGGCTCACTTCCTACGGGTGAGGTCACCGAAATCATCGTCATTGGGCTGTAGAAATTGCCAAACGACAGAAATAGTGGGGCCGACTGTCAGACCGATGGTGACCCAGATCGCTGTGGTGTAATCGCCCATGCCTATCCAGTAATGCTGCGGACAATAAACAATTCGTGCTGAGGAAGCAGCCCTGCGTTGTCGGCAGAAACGTCGCTTCTTAATTTCTTCAAACCAAACGCACTAGCCGAATGCGCAGATTCCTGGCCGCTGGATGGCTCTTGGGCATGCTAATTCCCGCAGGACGAACAGCTGTGTTCAGCATAAAGCCAGGCACGGCGTTTATTCGAAACCCCAAGCCAAGCCTGAGCTTCTTCTGCCACTGCCGGAGGTCCGTGTTCAGGTTCCACCGCTGAAAGACGCCGCTGGCTTGTGCCAGTACAAATTGATACACAAAATTGCCGATCGCAAAAACCCCGATCTGCCAGCAACCGGCTGAGCCCGTTGTGTCTCAATCAACCAGCTTGTTCCGAACTGACGCCAAGTGACTCAGCTGCAGCGATCCCTTCAACACGCGAGTCACACCTTGACATTCCCTCGCCACAACCTGGTCATACTTCACCAGCCTGTTGCAACCACACTCAGTTCTGGGCGACGAGACACCCCTCACACACTGACCGAAGGTTTCCGGACCATCCGGGGACCTCTTTCATGAAGAACACGCAAGAGACCAAAGAGTCTCGCCATGAAATAATTAAGTGATCCTTATGGACCGCTGGATGGGTCACTTCGCAAGACATCTCAGCGCCCAAGAGATCAAGCAGGGCTACGCACTACTCAACCTCATTGAGCACCTAGATCGCGAGATGGACCTGCTCAATCAGCAGCGCATCCGCGTCGGACTCTCTACCAAGGAAGGGCAACGGCTCACTCAGATCAAGCAGAGCCATCTGAGCAAACTTCAGACCTGCATCAGCGAACTCAACAGCAGTGGGTTCAACGACTGGTTGCTGCACCAGCAGCCTGAGCCTGCATAAGCAAGCAAACGCTGGGCTTTTCTAGCCAATCAATTACTTTTAGCAGCGTTTCTGCGTGGCCTGATTTTCTCCGATGCTTGACGGTTTAGTCACGCCTTTAGAACACTCCAGATAACAACCCGCCTCATTCACTTGCCACGCCTCAGCGAGACAGATGAGTAGTCAAGCCCTTCCGCCGTCAGGTCGCAATCACCTGCGGTTATGGCTGATAAGTCCGTAACAACCGGGGCGGATGCGCCTCAATCTCCCCGGGCATGGATCCGTCTCTCTCAATTACGACTGGTCAGAGCGGGGCGCAACACAAGCCCTCCCCTTCATCCAGCAGATCTTCAAGCGCTGGATGGTTGGCGCATCACCCTCGCTGCTGCAGCCACCAACACCAACACCAGTCGCCAGAAGCTGGATTCCAGCCAGTTAATTGAGACTTATCGGGAATTTGTCCCCAACGCTGGTGACAAGACCTGGGAAGGGTTTTATCTGCCGGTGCTCAGGAACTGCGCAAGCAATTCCAGGAACGACCCCCATTGGAAGGTGAAGCGTTTTGCATGGCAGCCCTCGCGCAATGGGAACAGGGAACAAGGATGCGTCAGACGAGCCGTTAGAGGCTCAATGGCTTCCTGAATTGGGCGGTGCAACGGGGGGGGGTAGGCACCTCAAGCACATTTGCACCCCCCTGCGACCCTTCCAGAGGGGCTAAAGCCCGATCGTATTAGCTCCCCCCTAAGTGAAGCTCAGATCCTCCAGATTCTCGACAATCTGCCGCAGGGTGAAAAGTACAACCGCTGGCGGTTGGCCATTCAGCTTTGCGCCGTTTACGGATTGAGACCTGAAGAACTGCGTTACCTGAGCATCAAAGACGGGGCAAACGGGTCAGAACTCTGGACGATTTATCAGAAATCGATGGCCGGCACCAAGGAAGCCAAGACAGAACCGCGGCGGACGCACCCCCTGCTGATGCGTGATGCAGATGGTTATGCCATCAACTGGAAGCTCCAGGCTCGACTACAGGTCGGGGAGAAATTGCCGCCACTGAACAGCGAAGCAAACGGCAGCGAAGCATTGAGTCGTTATCTCAGAATTCGTGCTGTTTAGTTGTCGATGCGCGAAGACCCCAAGCGACAGGGTGAACAGCTGATGCCCTATTGATTCCGTCACCGCTACGCCAAGGGGATTCACGCCGCCAATATCCCCATCGCCAACATCAGCGAGGCAATGTGGCACACCATCGAGGATCATCTGAAGAGCTACGCCCGCTTCAAACCCAATGCAACGGCAGACCTCGTGGCAGCGGTGAACGTCTGATCGAACTAGCCATACTCCACCCCATGCCTAATAAGGACCGCGCGGCCAATCCCATGCCGTAGAAACCGGGTTGTGAGGGTTGGCTGGTGAGTCCTGAAAAGCAGTTGCTTTGTCAGTTCAAAGTCGACACAGCAACGGTTCACGCGCAGTGGGTAGCCCTCAGGACGTACAGCTACATTCCGCGCCGCCCGCCTGAGCCGATTACCCGGCGGCGGATGCCACGGCATAACGCCATTGAGGCTTGGCAGACGATGCAGAAGACAGGCTGGAGGCTCTGCAAACCTTAAGTCCGGTGATGACAACTAACGGTTGATTAGCTACACCAGTTTCAGCATCATTACGGAAGGGTTAAGCCCCCACCCTGATGCATAGATCTCGTTCCACGGGATCCGACACGGTCTCACCAATCCCCTCTCTATGAAAAATTTAATTTTTGAATCAAAAAGCTATGACAGGAAGGGCAAGGTATGCGAGTCAGTTGAGTATCATAATGAACATATTTCTGCTGATGCAAGAAAAGAAAAGTTTAAAAAAATGAAAGCCTCACCTTACGCATTTTACAGGGGGTCTAACCATATTTATTGGTCTGATTTTGGTGGCGATTGGAAACTCCATCGTTTTGGGGGCAGTGCATTCTCAAGGACATGGCTCGAAGGAGATGCTCACGTTTACAATATGGGAGCTTATCTAAATGATATCGAGGTTGTTTCATATGGTTTCGATGATTACGACGATTCCTTGGTGGGAGATTATCAATATGATATTTGGAGATTTGCTACCAGCATGGTGCTTGACTGCCAAGAAAATAAAAAATCATGCACAATCGATATTTCAAAGTGCGTGCAAACTTTTAGCATGCACTACTTGGAGACTATTGCAGAAACTGAGAATGATGATTCATTCTCCAGCTCCTTTAATAAAAATAACTCTGGAAAGTTATTGAAGAAGTTTCTTTCTAAAACCGAGAAGAAATTTAGTCGTGCCACAATGCTTAATAAGTGGACTGATGTCAATGAAACAAGACAATTCAAAACCATCAAAGATAAGCTTACTCCCATAGACAAGGATACAGAATTGTATGGGAAATTAATGGATTCGTTCAAAGGATATGTTGATACCGTCCCTGAGGAATTTCTAAGCTACTACAAGGGTCACTATAAAATATTAGATCTAGCGGTTAGGAAAAGCATGGGAACAGGCTCTCTAGGTCTACAACGTTATTATGCGTTGTTAAGGGGCAATACTGATAGCACCTACGATGATGTTATTCTTGATTGTAAGCAACAATTGCAGCCAACGGCATTTAGCTATTTGAGCGAAGAAGAAATAAGAGAGTACAACTATAATTTTAAACATCATGCTCACCGCCATGCGGAAGCATACAGAGCTATATCGGAATATCCAGACTGCCATATTGGTTGGCTCGATCTTGATGGCGTCTGTTTTTCAGTGCGAGAGAGATCGCCATTCAAAAATGACTTTCCAACTTACAAATTGACAACAACAAAAGCTTACCTAGCCATGGCCAATCAGTGGGCTGAAATCATGGCTAAAAAACATTTAAGAGCGGCTCGAAAATTAAACGCATCCCAAGATCCATATGTGTTTGAAGCAACACTAAACCGTATCACTCGCGATAGAATTGAACATTTTGGGGAATTTGTCAACCAGATTGCACATCACTATGCCAGGCAGGTGCACGACGACTGGCTTTACTTCTGCGAGGCCTATTAAGAAGGTCTTGATCAGCCAATTCTTCTTGGCAGATTCGTCAATCATCTCCTCCCATGCCTGACGTGCGCCGCCTGGCATTTATGTATGAACAATTTAGATTCCTCCTCTCTAATTCTAAGGTGTCAAGTCTAAGAAGATGTAATAGAAATAGAGCATTCTCATGATCAAGTATCTACTCGCTTTGTATTGGCGGTAGCCTTATGAGCTGGCGCACTATTGGCTCAATGCAAGCCTGATATTGAATATTACTTATGTGTAGCCCCTTGCCTTGGAGATGAAAAACTCCCTACGCTACGAGCTAAATTAACTATTGATCGGACTAATCTTCGATTTAACTTTAACAACCGTTTTGTATTGCATGAAAGATTTGAAGAAAAGTACAAGGGTTATTTATTGGCAAGGTGATAAAGATGGCACCTATGAGCGTTGGACAATAGATATGGTCAAAAGATTTATTACAAATACATAATGATTCTATAATACATTTTTTTGAGAAAGTGACTTTTCAAAGGGTTTCTCCCTTTTGGTTGAACAACTGAACAGGACTGACATTGTGGCGCCGGTGGTTCGTCCTCTGGGAACACCTTTCTGATCATCTGATCAGCCCAAAGTTCTCATCGCAACTCTGCCAACCTGCCAACCTGCCGACCTTTGCGATAAACCGCACCCTTCCTTTCCTCCTTCCACATCAAAGGATGCGCGCCGCTGTAGAACTTCGTCCGGAAGTTATGGCGACCCTGATTAGCTGCCGTCAGCAAGTATCTCACCGCATCAGCACTATGGTCTGGTGACGTTTTCTCCATATCTTCCGTGTTGCGATCATCACTGATGCAATGCAGCAATGTCGCCCACAAGCTCTCACATAGCTCTGAAATAAATAGACCCGACTGATCACTACCCCCCTGCCACAGCAAGCTCTTCATCAGCTGCCAATCAAACGCACAGCTGCTCTTCGGTGAACCCGTCACCTTCCAACCGTATTCCTCTAATTCAATGCTCAACGTCACCGGGTCTGAATACCCGCCAAAGCCAAGCTGCGCCGTCACCGCTGAATCCACAATCGTCCGCCGTGGAGGGATCGCACCCTTCAGGAAATGATGCCGCTGATAAAGCTTTTTCACCCGCTCCACAAATGCTGGAGCCGTCAGACTTCGATCACCCCTGTTCCACTCTTTGCTCCCATCTGGCTGCGTAGAGCAGACTTATTCCTCATCCACACATACCCAGCTGCCCCTCGGTAATTTCTTCCCTGCAACTGTCATCGGCTCCTGCTGCTCACACAGCAGCCTGCCTAACCCTTGAATGGGCTGAGCCATCCCGGGTCACACAACGCCTTGCCGCTTCCGGTCGTCTACCACCCGCACTACTCCGCGCCGCTGCCGAGCACCCATCGCTTTCCGATGGCGAAGTTCCGACTGCTGCATCAACTTCTGCTGGAGCAGGGTGTGGTCCAGGCCGACCAAGTGCATCGGCCCTTGAGCATCGCCCGCAAGGATCTAGAGAGCATCCATCCCCGCTGCTATCACGAAGCCTTCAGCCGTGACCGCCTGACCCGACCTGAGCAACGTCGCATCGGGCTACCAGCCACGCGCCCTTTGGTGCAGCGCACCTGGCTCGCCGTGGGCGGCACCTTATTGACGACAAGGCTGGCTCTCGAGCGGGGCTTGGCCTGTCATCTCGCGGGTGGCACCCACCATGCCCACCCCGACTTCGGCAGCGGCTTCTGCATCTTCAACGACTGTGCTGTCGCCGCAAGGGTGTTGCTGAAGACCGGGGAGGTTCAGCGAATTCTGATCATCGATCTCGATGTGCACCAAGGGGATGGTTCAGCAGCCTGTTTTCAACACGACCCCAGGGTGACCACCCTGTCTGTGCACGCCGCAAGTAATTTCCCGTTGCGCAAAGTGCAGGGGGATATCGACATCCCCCTCGCCGATGGCACCAGCGATGACGACTATCTCGCCGCAATTGCCGACCGATTGCCCGATGCCTTGGACACCATCGCGCCAGATTTGGTGCTCTTCAACGCGGGCGTCGATCCCCATCGCGATGATCGGCTCGGCCGACTCGCCCTCAGCGATGCAGGATTGAGCATGCGTGATCGACTCGTGCTCGATGCCTGTCTACGCCGCAGGATTCCAACCGCGACAGTGATCGGCGGCGGCTATGACGCCCTGGCGCCCCTGGTGCAGCGCCACGCCATCGTGGTGCGTGCTGCTGCCGAGCAGGCTCGCTTGTTCGACCTTCAATGACTGAGCCCATCACTGAGGCCATGCCCCCCTGGAGACCTCTGCTGCGCGCGGCCATGCAGCGGGAGGGACGCTCCGTTGCCGGCCGCTGGGTGCAACTTGCCACAACAGGACTGGATGGCTCGCCCCGGGTGCGAACCCTGGTGTTCCGCAGCTGGGCTGGGGCCAACCAGCTCGATTTGTTCAGCGATCAGCGCAGCGAAAAGGTGAAGGAACTTGCCAACAATGGAGCCTCTGAATTGTGCTGGTTGTTCCCAAAAGCCCGCCAGCAGTACCGACTACGGGGGAAGGTAGAGCTAATAACAGCCGGCGAGCAACCTGAGCTCTGTCAGGAGTGCTGGCACAAACTCTCCGATACGGGGCGTGCCGTCTGGGGCTGGCCCACACCAGCAGATCCTCTTGATCCCGCGGCGGCGTTTCCCGAAAGACTCAGTGAAACCGCAAAACTGCCGGAGCATTTCGTGGTGCTTCGGATGCGGGTGAAAGCAGTCGAGCGGCTCAACCTCGGCCCACACCCCCATCAACGCACGCGTTGGAGCGCAGAAACGTACTGGAGGCAGCAGCAGCTGAACCCCTAATCACCACCAACGCTCAACGCGGCCAACAGAGGGGCGCCCCGGTTGACTGGGCACCGTGACCACCGACAGCCGCTGCAGATCACGGCGGTAATCAAACCGGCAGAAGCCCACGCCCGTACCGGAACAGGCCGAGAGACTTGCGAGGGCAACAGACGCCCAGCGCCGCTCCTCGGGCGTTGGCGTTTTTTCCGGAGCGGGACGCCAGCCATCGGCAATCAGATGGCGGTTCGCCTCGAGGATGGTCTGCCTGGCAATGAGCTGGGGCTCAGGTCTGGCAAAAGCAGACCCGCCCATCAACCAGCGCAACAACACTGACAAGACAACACAACGTGCCATGGAGGGAGCCATCCCTCTTTGCCCTAGCCATGGATCTAGACGCTGACCACAGGATCAGCCGTTTCAAGCAACACGCTCTGGATCGAGCAGATACTCCGCATATCGGATCGTCAATCCCAGCTCACCATCCCAGGCCACGGCGTAACTCCAGTGCCCTTCACCGCGCATTCCGGTGGGTGATGGGCCCGGCTCAATCCACAGCAGTGGCTTATCAGCAATAACCCCGCAACGGCCGCTGGCCTTGTTGCACACACGATCACCCGCGTGAAACCGCGGCGTTGGCCCTAACGCCCTTCCCTGGTCGTTGTGTGGATAGAGGGCATCGTGGTCCCTAGAAGCAACTGGCTCTGCTTCCTCCAGCAAATCGATCACCGGGGGCAACCAGTTGGGGTCAGGCAGAGCCCCCTGGAGCAGGTGGCCGATGGCCCGACCGCGCCCAACGCCATAAAACGCGCAGTAGGTGTCGAGCCGTTCCAGAACATCGGGCTTCAACCAAACCTGCACGGGCTTGGCCTTGGGTTCCTTGCTGGCCTTAAAGCGACCGCTGGAATCTCTAGACGTGGAGCTAAACATTGCCATGGAGTCAAGCAGTCAAACTGCGGTGATCTGCGCGAGGGGCTGGATGCTGAGGGCAATCCCCACACTCACCACAACGCCAACGGCAGCTTTCCCGAGATCCCTGCCAAGAACCCTGGCAAGACTGCCCGCATCCCGGTTGGTGAACAGCACGTCTGATGTTTGCTGCTTGATCCGCAAGGCCAACTCGCGACCACCAATCAGACCCAAAAACACCCAAGTGGTGCTTAGGGGAAAGCTGGAGAGGAAA
>QCSL01000043.1 GCA_003209165.1 Synechococcus sp. AG-670-B23
TTTTGGAACTTTCACCAGCTAGGCGATCGCCCAGGGGCTTGAGATCCTCATTATTGGCTCCCCAGCCGTGAAGCAGCACCAGCCGGCCATCCATGGGGCATAAACATCACTGCTGCTTAGGTTGGCTCACAACCCAGTCACGACCATTCGATGGCTCCTGTCGCTCTGCTGAGTGTTTCCGATAAGTCCGGGCTGGTGCCCCTGGCGGAGGCCCTGCATCGGACCCATGGCTATCAGCTGCTTTCCAGTGGAGGCACAGCCAAGGTGCTCGAGCAAGCGGGCTTACCGGTGACCCGTGTGTCTGAGCACACCGGGGCCCCAGAAATTCTTGGTGGTCGTGTCAAAACCCTCCATCCAAGGGTGCATGGCGGAATTCTGGCCAAGCGTGGCGACGCTTCCCACCAAGCCGATCTTGCGCAGCAAAACATCGCCCCCATTGATGTGGTGGTGGTCAACCTCTATCCCTTCCGAGAAACGGTCGCGCGACCTGACGTCAATTGGGACCAGGTAATCGAGAATATTGACATCGGTGGCCCCGCCATGGTCCGGGCGGCCGCCAAAAACCATGCCGATGTGGCTGTCCTCACCAGCCCTGATCAATATGACCGTCTGTTGACTGTCCTGGCGGAGTCGGGCGGGAGAGTGTCTCCGCACCTGCGACGCCAATTGGCTTTAGAGGCGTTTCAGCACACCGCGTCGTATGACACCGCGATCAGCCATTGGATGGCCCAGCAAAACACAGCGGAGGACAGCCCGTGGTTGGAGGCGGTCCCGTTGCGTCAGACCCTGCGGTACGGCGAAAATCCTCACCAAAAAGCACGCTGGTTCAGCCATCCCAAGCAGGGTTGGGGTGGTGCCATTCAGTTGCAGGGCAAGGAGCTGAGCACCAACAACCTCTTGGATCTGGAGGCAGCCCTCGCCACGGTGCGTGAGTTTGGTTACGCAGCCGCCGGTTCCGCACCGGCGTTGCAACCGGCGGCTGTCGTCGTCAAGCACACCAATCCCTGTGGTGTGGCGATTGGAGCATCGCTGCCCGCTGCATTGACACGTGCCCTGGATGCAGACCGGGTGAGTGCCTTCGGTGGCATCGTCGCAATGAATGGTGTTGTGGAAGCCTCTGCTGCCCGTCAGCTCACCAGCCTGTTCCTTGAATGTGTCGTGGCACCGGGTTTCACACCCGAAGCGAGGGAGGTGCTGGCTGCCAAAGCCAATCTGCGGTTGTTGGAGCTGGCTCCTCAGGCCATTGATGCTGCTGGCCCCGATCACGTGCGGAGCATCCTTGGCGGTCTCCTGGTTCAGGATCTTGATTACCAGGCGATCACTCTGGCCGACTGGAAAGTGGCCAGCCAGCGGCCGCCAACACCGCAGGAAAAGCTGGACCTGGAATTTGCCTGGCGTTTGGTTCGTCATGTGCGCTCCAACGCCATCGTTGTGGCCCGGGATGGGCAAAGTCTTGGCGTGGGAGCTGGTCAGATGAATCGGGTGGGCTCAGCTCGGATTGCCCTGGAGGCGTCGGGTGAGAAAGCCCAGGGGGCAGTTCTGGCCAGTGATGGCTTCTTCCCGTTTGACGACACGGTGCGTCTGGCGGCCAGCCATGGCATCACTGCCGTCATTCATCCAGGCGGAAGCATGCGCGATGGCGATTCGGTCAAAGCCTGCGACGAGCTCGGTCTGGCGATGCAGCTGACGGGACGCCGCCATTTCCTGCACTGACGCTGGTGGGGGCCGCCGGCCCCCTAGCCTCGCGACACTGAAGACTCCCCCTTCAATGCTCGCCACCCTTCCCTTCAGCCTCAATTTCGCTCACCCCCTAGCGGAGTGGGGCCTGCTCGCCGTTGGTGGTTGGGCCCTCTACTTGGGGATCAAGGCCAAGAAAACACGCACCGGTACGCCAGAACAGCGCAAAGAGCTAGTGCCGAAAAAGTTCGCCCAGCGCCATTACCTCTGGGGCAGCATCCTGCTGGCCGTGATGACCCTAGGCACGCTGGGCGGTATGGCGGTGACCTATCTGAACAACGGCAAGTTGTTCGTCGGTCCGCACCTGCTAGTGGGTTTGGCGATGACCGGGATGATTGCCGTAGCAGCTTCGCTCTCACCGCTGATGCAGCGCGGCAATTTGATTGCGCGCAAGGCTCATGTCGGCCTGAACATGGGCATGCTCACTATGTTCCTCTGGCAGGCCGTCAGCGGAATGGAGATCGTCAACAAGATCTGGACCAACCGTTGACACCGTCAGAAGGCTGCCCGCTGACGGGGTGGGCAGCTCAGACCATGGGCGGCATGGAAATCCTCCTGGACCTTCCATGTCAGCCGACGTGAAATCTGGCGGACGATCTGCTTGAGCAGACGATCACCACTGCTCTGGACCAACTGGTCCGGGAGCATGGTGATCACCTTGGGCAGACGGATCCAGACCTTGAGATTCAAGTCCCACTGAACTGAGGTGTTCTCCTGTTCGGAGATCAGGCTCATCCCCGCGCGGAAGTCGACGTCGTAGTTATGGCGCAGGGCGAGCGACTTCGGCACGGTTCGCACAGTTTCGATGCGGTAGATCCCTTCCTGCTGCGGCAGCAGTCGCAGAGCGATCGTGGGCTCCACTTCGAAGCCGAAGTTGCCGAACCGTCCCAGGGTCAGGCTGTAAGACTGCCGATCGATGGCCTCGACCTGCATCGGGCTGGCGCAACGTACAAACCAGCTCTGATGGTCATCCAGGTAGCGAGCCACTACCACTTGGTGCGCCAGCATTTGCATCGAATCTTCGAAGTGACTGCTGTAGCAGCGCACCTGCGGGTCGGCACCGTGAAGCTGATTGTCGGTTTCAGTGGGCGACAAGACCGTCACGGATGGGGTAATGCCGGCGAAGGGCAGATTAAAGATGAACCAATGTAAAGCTCTCTGCAGTTCAGTTTTCGCTCAATTGCATCAGTTTTTCGATCACCTCTTCCACCGCCCGATCCGGGGTTGAGGCACCGGAGGTGATTCCCACTCGAACAGGGCCCTCAGGCAGGAAATCGCCCTCACGACAGAGTTCGGCCGCCAGTGGTTTGTGCTCGATCGAATTGCTGCCGACATCAATGCGCTCGGGCGTGTCGATGTGGAATGAGCGAATGCCACGGCTTAAGGCAATCTCCTGTAGGTGGGTGGTATTGGAGGAGTTGAAACCACCGATCACCACCATTAAGTCCAAGGGTTCATCCACTAGCGAGAACATGGCGTCCTGACGCTCCTGGGTGGCGTCGCAGATGGTGTTGAAGGCCAGGAAGTGGTCGTTGAGCTGGGTTGGACCGTATTTGCTCAACATCGTGCGTTCGAACAAGCGTCCGATTTCTTCAGTTTCGCTCTTCAGCATCGTGGTCTGGTTGGCCACTCCAAGACGTTCGAGGTCCTGATCGGGATCGAACCCTGGAGAGCACGCTTTGGCAAAGCGTTTGATGAAGTCATTACGGTCCCCGTTGCCGAGGATGTAGTCGGCGACGTATTGGGCTTCGTCCAGATCGAGCACCACCAAATAGGTGCCTGCAAATGAGCTGGTGGCGAGTGTTTCCTCGTGCTTCACCTTGCCGTGAATGATCGAGGTGAAGGTGTGCTTTTTGTGTTTCTCCACGGTGTTCCACACCTTGGAGACCCAGGGACAGGTCGTGTCAACGATGTGGCAGCCCCGTTCATTGAGCAGCTGCATTTCCTGAACGGTGGCACCAAAGGCCGGCAGGATCACCACATCACCAGAGGTGACCCCTGAGAAGTCCTTCACCCCATGTTCGACAGGGATGAACTGCACATCCATCTCCCTGAGGTGATCGTTCACTGAGGGGTTGTGGATGATCTCGTTCGTGATCCAGAGACGTTCGCTGGGGTAGTGCTTGCGGGTCTCGTAGGCCATCGCCACGGCGCGTTCAACACCCCAGCAGAACCCGAAGGCTTCCGCCAGCCGAACGTTGAGTCGGCCATGTTCCAGTCGATAGCCGTTGTCCCGGATCGTGCCGATCAGCCCGCTTTGGTAAGCCTGCTCAAGGCTTTCTGCCACTTCCTCGGCGCGCCCGAAGCCTCGCCGGTTGTAACGCTCGGAATGGTGGAGGGAGCGCTTAAAGGCGTGGGTGTCCATGGAGGGCGCTGGAGTGTGGCAACTCTATGTGGCCTGAAGCAGCGCATCAGGCAGTAAAAAAGCCCGGCCAGTTGGCCGGGCTTTAGATCAACAACTTGCCGAAGCGGAATCAGTTGTTGATGGTGGAGAAACCGGCGTAGGCCTCCATGCCGTGTTCGCCGATGTCTAGACCTTCGGACTCTACCGTTTCGGTGACGCGGATGCCACCGAAGAGGGAGCCGATGATCTGCCAAGCGATGTAGCAAGTCACTACTGTCCAAATGGCATAGGCGGCAGCACCCAGGGCCTGGATGCCGAGCTGCTCAATGCCACCACCGACGAAAAGGCCGAGGCCGGAGCCGTCGCCCTGGACGTCGTAGCCCCAAAGGCCAATCACGATCGTGCCCCACACACCGCATACACCATGCACGGAGAAGGCGCCGACAGGATCATCGATGCCTGAGGCATCGAGAGCGGCTACGGATAGGACCACGATGATTCCGCCGACTGCACCGGCTACCCAAGAACCCATCAGGGTGAGGTTGCCGCAACCGGCAGTCACGCTCACCAGGCCGGCCAGGATGCCGTTGATGATCATAGTGAGGTCAGGTTTTTTGGATGTGATCGTGGAGATCACCGTGGCAGCGATGGCACCGCCGGCTGCGCCGAGGGTGGTGGTGACGGCCACGTAGGGAACCCACTGGTCCATGGCCAGCTGGGAGCCGGGGTTGAAGCCGTACCAGCCGATCCAGAGGATAAGAGCGCCAAGGGTGGCGATGGACATGTTGTGGCCAGGGATGGCCTGAACTTTGCCATCGACGTATTTGCCGATGCGAGGTCCGAGCAACATGGCGCCGACGAGGCCAGCCCAAGCGCCGACGGAGTGCACGATCGAGGAACCAGCAAAGTCGATAAATTCGACGCTGCCCACACTGTTGAGCCAACCACCGTTCCATTCCCAGCTGCCAGCAATCGGGTAGATAACTGCTGTGAGAACCAGAGCGAAGATCACGAATTCACCGAACTTGATCCGCTCAGCCACAAGACCGGAAACGATCGTGGCTGCTGTTCCGGCGAATGCCGACTGGAACAGGAAGTCAACGGTGGGAACCAGGCCGGCATCGCTGATGGTCTCAGCAGTGACAGTGGGATCGAAGAAGAAGCCTGCGAAATACAGCCAGCCGTCGATGACGGAATCGCCGTACATAAATGAGTAGCCGACAAACCAGTAGGCGGTTACCGCGAGGGCGAACACGAACAGGTTTTTGGCGAGGATATTGACGGCATTCTTTTGCCGACACATACCGGCTTCGACCATAGCGAAGCCGGCGTTCATAAAGATCACCAGGATGGTGGCGACCAGAAGCCAGAGGTTGTTGGCCAGAAAAGCTGCGGAGAGCTCAGGCAGCTCTTCGGCTTTGGCCGACAGCGTGAAGATGCCCAAGCCCATGAGCGCCAGGGGCGCACAGGCGAGCCAGGTCATGGCGCGGTTGGAGCTGAAGCCCCTGATGCTCTTCAGGAGCAGCATCGGCCCTTCAAGGAGGCTGGCCTCCTGAAGAGTTTTACGCCGCTTTTGCGGTGGAGCGTGGAATGCAGTTGTCATGAACGAGGGTGCAGAGCTGCGTGACACGCCCAGTTGTAACTAGGCGAACAAGGCCACGCTGGCCCTCAGCCTCGTCTTTCCATGTTCGATCTGCTACAAAAAATCAATCTAGATCGACTTCGCGAATACCATGCCAGTACACGGCATCAGCCGTATATCTAAAACAGCAAGGTAAAACCTTCACACCACTGTTGGTGGCCTGGCGAAAAAGCTTCCCGTAGCGCGGATCGGCGCTGTCGCCTGGTGCAAAGGCACTCACGTCCGGGCGGCTTAGGCATGGTACGAGCACAGCCCGAGCTTCCGGAAGCACTCCCATCAGCTCAATCAAGTGCTTTTGTCCCCGTTCGGTAACCGTGTCGGGGAACAGTGCCGTTTTGCCGTCGGTCCAGGTGGTGTTCTTGACCTCCAGGTAGATCGGTCGTTGATCGGGATTCTGCTCTGCAGGCGTCAGCAGGAGGTCGATCCGACTGCGCTTGTTGGTGCCGTAGGCCACCTCAGCGCGGATTCCCGCAATGGCGCCGAGTTGGGCCTCCAGGCATCCGGCTTCGACCGTGGCGCGAATCAGGCGGTTGGGTAGGGCAGTGTTTATGCCAACCCAGCAAGGCTGGCCATCGGCACCTTGCACTTCAGCTTGCTCCCAGGTCCAGGCCAGCTTGCGTTTGGGGGAGGGTGCGTGGCGCAGACGCACCCGTTGGCCAGGAATCAAGACCCCCTTCATCGGGCCGGTGTTCGCGCAGTGAGCGGTAACGGCCTCGCCGTTGTTCAGTTCTACGTCAGCCAGGAAGCGTTTGTAGCGCTTCACCAACACGCCCTCCGTTAGGGGTTCAAAGCGCAGCAGGGCATCGCCCAAAGAGGGAAGGCCAGTCATGGCAGCAGCTGAGATTGGCCCATGGTCTCGTGTTGTGCCTTCACAATGCGCCAAATGTTGGGGGCCGAATGGCGCGTTCACTGAAGGGGATTGCACTCGTGGTGACTCTCGGCACCCTGCTGAGCAAGTTGGGTGGCCTGATTCGTCAGCTGGTGATTGCGGCAGCCTTCGGGGTTGGCGCGGCCTATGACGCCTACAGCTACGCCTATGTGCTGCCTGGATTTCTGCTGATCCTGCTCGGAGGGATTAATGGCCCTTTCCACAGCGCCATGGTGAGTGTGCTTAGCCGTCGACCACGGGCCGAAGGGGCCCACATCCTTGCCGCTCTCAACACCACCGTCAGCGCTCTATTGCTGCTGGTCACCATCGTTCTGGTGCTGGCGGCGGATCACCTGATCACCATGGTGGGGCCCGGACTCGCCCCTGAACTTCATGCTATCGCTCGGGTTCAGCTGCAGGTGATGGCGCCGATGGCGCTGCTGGCAGGGTTGATTGGGTTGGGCTTTGGCTCCTTGAACGCCGCTGACGAATTTTGGATTCCGGCGATTTCCCCGCTGATGTCCAGCGGCGCATTGATCCTGGGGGTCGGATTGCTTTGGTGGCAGCTCGGCGCTGATATCTCTATGCCGTCCGCCGCCATCACTGGGGGTTTGGTGCTGGCCTTAGCCACCTCGGCAGGGGCCTTGCTGCAGTGGTTGATTCAGCTCCCGGCGTTGATCCGGCAGGGGTTGGCCCGTTTTCAACTGGTCTGGGACTGGCGGCACCCGGGGGTGCGAGAGGTCTGGCGTGTGATGGGGCCGGCGACTCTGTCGTCCGGGATGCTTCAGATCAATGTGTTCACAGATCTGTTTTTCGCCTCCGGCATCGTCGGTGCGGCGGCGGGTCTGGGGTACGCCAATTTGCTGGTGCAAACGCCCCTGGGCTTGATCTCGAATGCATTGCTGGTGCCCTTGCTGCCCACCTTCGCCAGGCTCACGGCTCCTTCGGATCGTCCGCAGCTGATCGAACGGATCAGGCAGGGGCTGATGCTGTCTGCCGCATCAATGATTCCTTTGGGGGGGCTGTTCATTGCTTTGGGTGGCCCCGTTGTCGCCCTTGTATATGAGCGTGGTGCTTTCGATGCGTCAGCCGCCCAGCTGGTGACGGGCTTGCTGATGGCCTATGGCCTAGGGATGCCGGCCTACCTCTGTCGGGATGTGCTGGTGCGGGTTTTTTATGCCCTCGGAGATGGAACGACTCCCTTTCGCCTCTCGTTGGCGGGGATCGGCCTGAATGTGGTTTTTGATTGGCTGTTGGTTGGCGGTCCGACCCCTTGGGGGAATCATTCGCCGTTCAATTTCGGTGCACCCGGGTTGGTGCTCGCCACGGTTGCCATCAATCTGCTCACTTGCCTCGCACTGTTGGTGGGTCTGCAGCAACGGATCTCAGGGCTTCCCTTGCGGCGCTGGGGGATGGATCTGTTGCTGCTGGCCATCGCTGGTGTGCTGGCAGTAGTAAGTGCGGGGATCGTGGTGACCGTCCTTCCCTGGCCTGCCGGGCTGGTGGGCTTGTTGTTGCAGGTGTCGGCACCTGGCCTGCTGGGTTTGGCGGTGTTCGCCATGGTCGGTGCACAATTCAAGGTGCCGGAGGTGCGTGAGATCACGCGGTTGGTGGTGGGCCGATTCAGGGCTCGCTGAGACGAATATCGCGCTCTTCACGCACCTGGATGGGAAGTTCCAGCTGTTCGCGACCCACGAGTTGCGGGCCTTGAACAGACACGATCCTGGCTTCGATTCCGAACTCTTTGAAAGCGGTTTCCAGTTCCTGAATCAGGGCTTTTTCAACCTGAGCCTCCGCATCCACCACTCGTCCTATCAGCCGCTCACCCAGTCGGCCGATACGTTGGCGAATCACATCTCTTGAGTTGGTGACTTCAATGATCAGCACACCAACCGCTGCGGATGGACTGCAACCTTATCCGCAGTACGGCTCGAGGATCTCTTCGAGATCACGCAGCTGGGCGGGGGGGATCAACTTGGAAAGGGGGAGCTGACTGGCCCCTCCCGCCAGTGGCACCTTGACGGCATCAAGGGCCTGCCGGGCTGCCACCTCAGCACCTTGATTGACGCGGGCACTGCATTCGATCGCCAGGGCTGAGGCCAGGTCGGCATCGCCGAGGTACAGATGCCAACCGCTGATCTGAACGTAAAGGCGGTCAGCCAAAACACTCTGAAGGTCCTGCAGGTCGCTGGCGGAAAGGGACATCAGCCCAGGAAGATTAATAGGGAATTAAATCCATGCTGGCTTCATTCTTCTGGCTTGGGTCGCTGAAGAATCACCCAAATCAACTGGCCCAGCCATAAGGTTGCCCAGAGACTGGTAACCCAGGTCAAACTTCCTGAAGGGAAGGGGTGGCTCATCTCCTGCAGAAACCATCCGCCGCTGTTCAGCGCGGCGAAGACGCCGCCGTGCAAGCACAGGTTCACGATGCGCTCGAAATGCCTGTATGTCGGATCCTCAGGGTTAGCGGGGCCATACCAGCGGATCGGCATTGCTCGGGCTCAAAAACACCTGAATCCTGACGCGGCCCGGACCCAGTTGACGAGCGGACCCTCGATGGGGTCTGATGGTTTGGCGTAAGCGCTTGTAGCTCAGCGGATTAGAGCATCTGACTACGGATCAGAGGGTCGGGAGTTCGAATCTCTCCAGGCGCGTTTTTACTGCCCCCATGGGCAGTTTTTTTTTGGTTGATCGGTCGGGCTGATCGCTGTGGTTTCTTACGATTGGTCAAATCTTTACTGACATTTCATGGGCCAGGCTTCTGGACGCGCCATCGACGCTGATTTGGCTCAGTCGGATCCGGATATCGGAGCGTTCATCAACCAGGAAAGGCAGCGTCAGGAAACCCACCTTGAACTGATCGCATCTGAGAACTTTGCATCCCGTGCGGTGATGCAAGCCCAGGGTTCCGTTCTCACCAACAAGTACGCCGAGGGCCTTCCTAGCAAGCGGTATTACGGCGGTTGTGAACACGTTGACGCCATTGAGGAACTGGCCATCGAGCGGGCCAAACAGCTGTTTGGTGCCGCCTGGGCCAATGTGCAGCCCCACAGCGGTGCCCAGGCCAACTTCGCAGTTTTCCTGGCCCTGCTGCAGCCCGGCGACACAATCATGGGGCTCGATCTGTCCCATGGCGGGCATCTGACCCATGGTTCTCCGGTCAATGTCAGTGGCAAGTGGTTCAACGTCGTCCAATACGGCGTCGACAAAGAGACCCATCGCTTGGACATGGAGGCGATTCGCCAGCTTGCGTTGGAGCACAACCCCAAGCTGATTGTTTGTGGCTATTCCGCTTATCCACGCACCATCGACTTCGCCGCCTTCCGTGCCATCGCTGATGAAGTGGGTGCCTATCTGCTGGCCGATATGGCCCACATCGCCGGCCTCGTGGCCGCTGGTGTGCATCCCAGCCCGTTGCCTCACTGTGATGTGGTCACCACCACCACCCACAAGACCCTGCGCGGCCCCCGCGGTGGCCTGATTCTCTGCCGCGATGCTGAGTTCGCCAAGAAATTCGATAAGGCCGTGTTCCCTGGCAGTCAGGGCGGCCCGTTGGAGCACGTGATCGCTGCCAAGGCTGTGGCTTTCGGAGAAGCATTGCAGCCTTCGTTCAAGGCCTACAGCAAGCAGGTGGTTGCAAATGCGGTTGCCCTCGCAGAACAGCTGATTGCCCGCGGCATCGATGTTGTCAGTGGCGGCACCGACAACCACGTGGTGTTGCTGGATCTCCGGGGCATCCGCATGACTGGAAAAGTGGCCGATCTATTGGTGAGTGATGTGCACATCACAGCCAACAAGAACACCGTTCCCTTCGACCCCGAATCGCCTTTCGTCACTAGTGGCCTGCGGCTTGGAACAGCTGCCCTCACCACGCGTGGTTTCGATGAGCAGGCCTTCCGGGAGGTCGCTGATGTGATTGCTGACCGTCTTCTCAGCCCTGAGGATGATGTGATTCGCCAGCATTGTCTCGATCGGGTGGACGCCCTCTGTGAGCGCTTTCCCCTTTATGCCGACAGCAAGCAGCCGGTTCTGGCCTGAAGCCAGGTGAGGCCAGGCCCTTGTTCTCGAACGGGCCTGGTCGGTATCTGGTTGTCAGGTTGCAAGCTCTTTAGGATTGGAATGACTCCTTCTGACCGGGGGATTTTTTCTCTCCTGGAGCTTGCGTGAACCTCTTGGCCAGCCCTATTGCGGTCGCCTCGGTCAGCTTTCTCCTGGCCGCAGTGACCACCACGGTGCTGGTGCCTCAAGTGCGCCGGCTGGGTTTGCGCTTCGGGTGGACCGATCAGCCGGACGAGCGCAAGCAGCACATCACCCCCATGGTGAGGCTGGGAGGCATCGCCATGGTGCTGGGTTTTGCTCTGGCTTTAGCGGCAGTCTGGTCCATGGGGGGCTTCGGCCTCCTAGCCCCGGCCAAGGATCAATTGATCTGGAGCACCCTGGCAGGCTCACTCTGCTTTTTTCTGATCGGCCTGACGGATGACCTCTTCGCCCTCTCCCCCTGGCCGCGGCTGGCTGGACAGGTCGCCGTGGCTTGTGCGGTGTGGAGCCAGGGCGTTCGCATTGGAGCAATCGATCTTCCCTGGCTCACTGCTTCAGCCGGTCCGATAGCTCTGCCCGACACCCTCAGCCTGCTGGCCACTGTTGTTTGGCTGGTGGGAATCACCAACGCCATCAACTGGCTGGATGGCCTCGATGGCCTCGCTGCGGGAGTTGCTGGCATTGCCGCTGTAGGGCTGGTGTCAGTCAGCTTTTCGCTGCATCAGGTGGCCGCTGGATTCCTTGCCGCCGCGCTGGCGGGCTGCTGCCTCGGTTTCCTGCGGCACAACTTCAACCCCGCCCGCATCTTTATGGGGGATGGGGGCTCTTACTTCCTTGGCTTCACCCTCGCTGCCGTGAGCATAGTGGGACCCGCCAAGGGGCTCACGACGGTGAGCCTGCTGCTGCCACTGCTGATTCTCTCGCTGCCTCTGGCCGACATGTCGGCTGTGATCATGGGCCGTCTTCGGGAAGGCCGCTCCCCTTTCTATCCTGACCGTCGTCACCTCCATCACCGACTGTTGCGCGCTGGATTTAGCCATCGGCGCACGGTTCTGTTGATCTATGTCTTCACCCAGTGGCTTGCTGCCCTGGCCCTGGTGGTGGCCAATGCTGAGATGCGCTTCCTCTGGCTGGCTTTGGCCACTTCCATCCTTGTGGCCACGGTGGTGATCAGCCGCCGCCAGCTGCAACATGAGCGAGCTCTGATGAACACCAACCCCTGTTCCACCGCTGTTGATCCCGCTGCCCTTGGCGAACCGCGTGGCTGAATCGGGTGCTGAAATCCTGTGCGTGGGTACAGAGCTGTTGTTGGGTGACATCCTCAACGGCAATGCCCGATGGATTGCAGAACAGTTGGCGGGCCTGGGGCTGCCGCATTACCGCCAAACCGTTGTCGGCGACAACAAAGACCGCTTGATCTCCGCTGTGCTCGAGTCATCGCAGCGCTGCAGGGTTCTGGTGACAACCGGAGGCTTGGGCCCGACCCCTGATGACCTCACCACAGAGGCCCTGGCTGCTGCTTTTGAGACACCCCTCGAGGAGCGGCCTGAGCTCTGGCTGGAGATCCAGCGCAAGTTATCGGCGGGTGGACGGCCGGTTGCTACCAGCAACCGCAGCCAGGCTTATCTCCCCCGCGGCGCAGAGGTTCTTCCCAATCCAAAGGGGTCGGCACCGGGAATGATCTGGTCGCCCCGGCCTGATTTCACGATCCTCACCTTCCCGGGGGTGCCTGCGGAAATGCGGGCGATGTGGACGGAAACTGCAGCACCCTGGCTTCAAGCAAATGGTGGAGCCTCGGGTGTCTTTGTGAGCCGTCAGCTCCGCTTCAGCGGCATTGGTGAATCCGATCTGGCTGAGCGCGTTGCCGATTTGTTGGCGTCCACCAACCCAACGGTGGCTCCCTATGCATCCCTCGGAGATGTGAAATTGCGGCTCACGGCCTGTGCACCCAGTGCCGATGCTGCCGCTCAGCTGTTGGTGCCGCTGGAAGCTGAGCTGCGCCGTCTCACGGGGAACCACTGCTACGGCGTCGATGAGGACAGCCTTGCGTCAGTGGTGATCGACCTGCTCAAGCAACGGCACCAGACGATGACGGTGGCGGAGTCCTGCACAGGTGGGGGATTGGCGGCAGCCCTTACGTCTGTTCCTGGTTCCTCGTTGGTCTTCCAGGGTGGCGTCGTCGCATACAGCAATGCAGTGAAACAGGCTTTGCTTGGGGTGTCGCCGGATCTGCTCACGGCCCATGGTGCTGTTTCCCAGCCTGTGGTCGAGACGATGGCTCGGGCAGCCCGGGAGCGCCTGAATTGCGACTGGGCGATCGCGGTCAGCGGCATCGCCGGCCCCGGTGGTGGAAGTGCTGAGAAGCCGGTGGGCTTGGTGCACTTGGCCTTGGCAGGTCCCGATGGCTGTGAGGCCTGGGTGCAGCATTTCGGTGAGCGGCGCGGTCGGGTGGCCATTCAGAGGATGAGCGTGATCCGCGGCTTGGACCGTTTGCGTCTTCGCTTGCTCGCCCAGGTTTAGGGTCGACGGTTCTTGCGGCTGAGCTGTTGAGTTCCGGCACCCTCTACGACAAGGTGTGGGATCTGCATCGGGTGGCGGAGCTCCCCGGCGGATCCACCCAACTGTTTGTAGGTCTGCATCTGATCCATGAGGTCACCAGTCCTCAGGCCTTCTCGGCTTTGAAGGACAAGGGACTGACGGTGCGCTGTCCTGAGCGCACGATGGCCACGGTGGACCACATTGTACCGACCACCTCTCAGCAACGGCCGTTCGCCGATCCTTTAGCGGAGGAAATGCTCAGCACCTTGGAGCGGAACTGCCAGGAGTTCGGCATTCCTCTGAACAACATTGGCAGCGGCCGGCAGGGCATCGTTCACGTGATTGCCCCGGAGCTGGGCCTTACCCAGCCGGGCATGACGGTGGCTTGCGGTGATTCCCACACCTCCACCCATGGCGCCTTTGGGGCGATCGCCTTTGGCATCGGCACGAGTCAGGTGCGCGATGTGTTGGCAAGCCAGAGCCTGGCCATGAACAAGCTCAAGGTGCGCCGGATTCAGGTGAATGGCCTTCTTGCGGAGAGAGTGTCGGCGAAGGACCTGATCCTGCATGTGATTCGCCACCTTGGTGTGAAGGGCGGCGTTGGCTACGCCTATGAGTTCGCCGGCTCTGCCATCGAGGCGTTGTCGATGGAAGAGCGCATGACCCTCTGCAACATGGCGATCGAGGGGGGAGCCCGATGCGGTTACGTCAATCCGGATGATGTCACCTTTGAGTATCTGAAAGGTCGCCCCCATGCCCCTGAGGGTGACTCCTGGAGCCGCGCTCTCGCCTGGTGGAGCTCCCTGGCCACTGATCCCGACGCAACGGTCGACGACGAGGTGGTGTTTGATGCCGCTGCGATTCCCCCCACGGTGACCTGGGGCATTACCCCCGGCCAGGGACTGGGGATCGATGAAACGGTCCCCAGTCTTGATCTACTGGATCCAGGCGAGCGTCTGATTGCTGAGGAGGCCTACCGCTACATGGATCTGCAGCCAGGAACGGCCATTGCCGGGGTGCCTGTTGATGTCTGTTTCATCGGCAGCTGCACCAATGGTCGTCTCAGCGATCTGCGTGCTGCTGCCGACGTGGCCCGAGGGCGCCATGTGGCTAAAGGAATCAAGGCGTTTGTGGTTCCCGGCTCGGAGCAGGTGGCGGAGGCTGCTGAAGCGGAAGGGCTGGATGCGGTGTTCCGTGCTGCAGGCTTTGAGTGGCGGGAGCCCGGCTGCTCAATGTGTTTAGCAATGAATCCGGATCGGCTGGAGGGGCGTCAGATCAGCGCCAGCTCCAGCAACCGCAATTTCAAGGGTCGGCAGGGATCGGCCAGTGGCCGGACGTTGTTGATGAGTCCAGCAATGGTGGCCGCCGCTGCCGTTAACGGTCGTGTGACCGATGTCCGAACTTTGATTTCTCCGTCCGCATCGTGATGGCTCTCTTCCCGACTGGTCCGATTCAACAGGTGAGTGGAACGGCCATTTCTGTCCCCGGTGAAGACATTGACACGGATCGGATCATTCCGGCACGGTTCCTCAAATCCGTCAGTTTCGAGGCGTTGGGCGACCAGGTGTTTGCCGACGACCGTCTTGAACTCTCGGGTGACCATCCCTTTGATCAGGCCCGTTATCAGGGGGCCTCGATCCTTGTGGTGAATGGCAATTTCGGCTGCGGTTCCAGCCGTGAGCATGCACCTCAGGCGTTGATGCGCTGGGGAATTCGCGCGGTGGTTGGGGTCAGTTTTGCCGAGATTTTCTACGGCAACTGCCTCGCCCTTGGCATTCCCTGTGCAACGGCGGCCCCGGAGCAGATCAAGTCGATTCAGGCGCAGGTGGATCGCGAGCCGGGACGCTCTTGGACGCTGGATCTCGCCGGTTTGCAACTCGCCTCAGTGGAGTCCAGTTGGCCTGTGTCGATCGATCCTGGTCCTCTCGACATGCTGCGCAGCGGTCGTTGGGATGCCACGTCCCAGCTCCTCGACCATGGCCCCCAGGTTGCAGCATTGATGCAAACACTGCCTTACATCAACAAATTCGCTGCGAATTAACAGCCAAGCGACTCCTGTGTCTATGAAAGAGATAGGAGGTTGCGTTTGGAGGTTGGACTCAATGGCCCTTTCGCTTTCGCGGTTGTTGTTGCCGTTGGCGCCTCTGTTGGTTGTTGCATGTGTGGCTCCCGTTGGTGCCGTGCCGCTTCAAGTGCAGCCTCATGATCCATTCGATCGCAGTTGTCCTGGTTGTGATTTGCGCCAGGTTGATCTCCGTCAGGCCCATCTCATCGGCGCTGATTTGCGGGGCAGTGATCTGCGCGGCGCCGATCTCAGGGAGGCGAATCTGGAAGGTGCTGACTTGACGGGAGCGCTTCTGGAAGGTGCTGACCTGAGGGGAGCCAACCTCACCAATGCTGAGCTCTCTGGCGTGGACCTGCGCAATGCCGATCTGCGGGAGGCCCAGGTGATCAATGCCTATGCACCGAACGTGCGGACCTCTGGCATTCGCTATGCAGGAGCGTCACTGTTTGGCAGTGATCTGATCATTGGCGGCGGTGATTGATCAGAAGGGTCGATCCGCGTTGGTTATCTCCATCCAGTTCGTCGGGGTGTATGGCACAAACGGCACCCCTGTGCCCTTGAAGTCAAGGTCGTTGAGTCGGAAGCGAACCCCGCCAATACCTTTGTAGGGATTGAAGTAAATCCCCACGTCGTAGCTGCGCCGTTGCCAGCGCAATTCGATGTTGGAGTTAACCGTGCTTCCGTAGTACTCCGAACCAGGATCCATGTTGTAACTGACGCCGGTGCTCAGCACGACGGGCCCAACAATCTGCTGGGTGAGACCGATGCCGAGGGTGGCGAGATCGACGTTCCGATCGAAGGCGAACGGGCTGTTGCCGTTTTTCAGGGAGCCGCTGCCGACGATGGAGATCTGCGTGAAATCGAGGAAGGGCTTGCTGAAGGTGCCAAGAGTGATGGTGGGACCTCCGCTGAGACTCAGGGTCTCTTGGTGGCTGCCATAGCCATACACAGCAATCGTGGTGTTGACGTTCGTGTTCAGGCTCAGCCCTGGAACGATGGGGACGGGGGAATAGCGGTAGGCCGCTGTAGGAATGAGCTCCGATGTCTTTCCTTTGAGCAAGGAAATCTTGCTGGTGACGGAGGCGAACAAGCTTCCCCGCCCACTGCGCAAACGGCGGTCACTATTGAAGCGGTTGGCGTCGTAGTCCCCTATGG
>QCSL01000044.1 GCA_003209165.1 Synechococcus sp. AG-670-B23
GCACCATCACGGGGTGAAACCAACGGAGTACGACATCCGGGAAATTGACGAAGATCTCTATCTGGCTGTGCTGGAGAAAGCTCGTCAGCCTCAATAAGGCTGTACAGGGAAGAGGTCAAGCGAAACAACCGGTCGGGTGACCGCTCGAATCAATGGTTTCGCCGCCCCAAAGGTGTTGGGCAATGATGGGGCACTTCTGTCGTAACCCTGTCGAAAAAGGGCGTGAAGCATCACCTGCTACCGGAGCGACTTAATCGCTGTACGCGACAGTGCACCGATAGCGGGTCGACATTCCAACGTCTTTACTCCTGCAAGAGGTGTCGGTCACCGATGCACCTTTGGGAACTCCTAGGATTGCCTCAGCAGTCGTGAATTCTTCTGACATTCCTTCGGCCGTGACCTTGGTTTCATGGGCAAACACAGTTGCCGGAGCCAGCAACATCAGCTAATGGAGCGCAGCAAGTCGCATTGGAACAGAACGCGTCATTGCTACTGAATAGCAATCGAGAGCTGCCACGAGGTTGTGAAACTGTTGATTTGAGGTTGTAAATGGTGTGGGGGAGAAGTCTGCTGACCTCGATCCCCCTCCAGTAGTGGCGGCCGCGTTAGCTACCAGACCCACAAACGAATCATGAGCCTCCGACTGACCCCACTTCAAGCCGTCGATCAATTTCGTAATGCGCGGTTGTTGCTTGCGCCTCCACGCTCTTGGAGGCGTCAGCTGGCGGAGTTGATGGGGCTTCAATGAGGGCTCGCTGACCCAACCTCACGCCTCTCCTATCAATTGCCAAACTGCAAAAGTAAAAAAGCCATGAGCCCCTTCATAGAGCTGCGGGGGCTCATTTTTCGATGAGCGATGCCACTGCACTCGACAGGTGACCTCGCAGCCATTAACAGATGGGCTTTCCCGGGGCACTCCGTCCTATCCCTGTAGAAGCACGGCGTGACGCATCACTTAATAGTGGTGAGGTTGTTGTGGACGTTTAAAGCAGATACCTGAGTGATTCAACCCAATCCAGCAAGCAGGTCTAGACGGATACATAACCTCCCGAACTTTCTGAGGCATCACAGGGATACGACATCCCAACTTCCGTGGAATTTCTGATGGCTGCTTTGGTTCTGTCCTCACTGCCTCAGTTATCTCAACCGTCTTTCGCAGCAGTTACTGATAACGGTGTGGAGGGGGCCACCGCTTATATGTTGGCTGACTGGTTCCTGTCCTGGATCCTGTGAGCCTAGGCTGCATGTTTACGCACAATTTATGGTGCCATGCTGAAAAATTCAGTCAGAGACAGGGATGGGAGTACGACATCCGCGAGATCGACGAGGATCTCTATCTCGCTGTGTTGAAGGCGGCCAAACAGGCCCAGTCCGCAACTTGATCAACCGTTGAGCAATTGCCGCAGCAGCGCACGGTGAGAGTTTTCGGCTTCGATGCTCTCCAGCATCTCTTTGGGAAGACGAGCTTCCAGGATGTCCTGCTTCTTCATCTCCGTGGCATAGCGGGTGCAGAAGTCGCTGAAGCTGCTGAGGTAAGACCTCGCGATCTCTGGGGTGCAGGCAATAGCAATCACCCTGAGTGCGTTTTTGAAGTGGAGGTAGGAAACGGCCCATTCGACCAGTGCCTCGAAACTTTTAAGGTCGAGCGGGTTGTCGGGGGTGGTCATTGGTGCAGCGACCATGGGTTCAACCAAAACCCTCGGCCTTGCTCTGGGCTGATAGGCCCCTAAGTCGACCATTGAGCAGGGCATCGCGTTCGCGGTCTGCTCCTACATGGGGTGCGATCTCCACCCCAGCGTTATGCATTGCCTGCATCGCTGCTGCTTCCTCCGCTGAGCCCGTGTCACTGCTGAGGTAGCTCTCCACGGCCGCAGCACCCTGGGCGTCTGCGGCGAAGTAAACCTTTCCCGGGCCGCAACGCTCGATGGTTTGACGTCGCTGCCGTCGACGCTGTTGCACGCTCGCCCAGAGGCGGCCTTGATTGGCTGTCATGAAGGCATGCAGATCGGCGGCATCGGTGTCTTCCGCCAGGGCCATGCTGGTGCCGTCGATGAAATCACTGAGCAGGGTGACAACAGCCATCAGGACGGTGGTGTTTGAGAAGGTGGTGATCGAAAAGAGCGTTGGATTCGGCTGGTCTCGAACCAGCGGGTGATGGCTGATTCCTGGGCGTCTTCGCGGAGATCCCGCTGGACTACCTTGAACCCATGGCGGCGTGCAAGGGCCAAAAGTTGATCGTCATCACTGCACTGGGCAACTTTGCGCCGCAAGCCCTGGTGATGCATCACAGCCCGCAGAAAATCTTGAAGAGCTTCACGACTCATCGCCTTGACCAGCCCAATTCGGCATGTTGTTCGACGTACGTGGCCACTGCAATGATCTCCTCCTCAGTTAGTTTGCCGGCATAGCTGGGCATGGCATTCAGGCCATCCTCAATCTCACGCTCCAAGGCCTCCAATGGGGAACTCGTGTAGGCCTCCACATGGTTTTTCAGGTCGCTCATCTTCAGCGTCCGGTCGGCGCGGATCACATTGCCGCCGCCCATGTGACATGCCGCACAGTTGCTGTTAAAAATCTGCTCGCCTCCCTCAAATGTGCAGCCATCGATCGCCATCGCCGGAGCGGAAAGCAGATCTGTCGCGCCAACGACCAGCAGGAGCGTCAAGATCAGGCCTGCAACACGTGCCATAGCAATGCTTTCTATACCCCAAGGTATCCACCGATTCCGGAAAAAAAAGAACTCCGAGCAGTGATTAATACACAGCTCAGAGTTGTTAGTTCAGTTTGTGATTAACAGTGATTTCTTGAGAAAACTTGTAATCACTCAACGATCACTTTCCCGACCATGCCAGCACCTCGGTGGGGCTCGCAGTAATAGTCGTAGGTGCCAGAGGTTGCGAAGGTTTCCTCCCAGGATTCGCCGGGGTTGAAGGCGAGATCGGAGTGGGTGTACTCATCGTGGCCGTCGAAAACGGCGTTGTGAGGCGCCAGCTTGTTGTTGACGAACTTGACGGTGTCTCCAGCCTTGATGTTCACGGTGGCGGGCTCAAAAGCGAGCATTCCGCCGTCGGTGCCGAGCTTCACTTCAACAGTGGCGGCTTGAGCACTGCCGACGTTGAGGCCGATCAGCATCAGAAAGGCGCAGCAGGCGGCTGCAATGGTGCGGATGACGGAGCGCATGAAAGTGCTAGGTCGATGCACTGACCTTACGCGGGGGTCTGGGGGTACCGCGGTTGGGGAGGCCGGAATCGCTAAGAACTGTTGCCAAGTCAGGGGCATGGCTGCTGCCACCGAAACGTTCCGGCTGCGTCACCGGGTCGTGAATGAAGTGGCGCTGGCGAATGCTGAACCGGTCCCAGGCATTCACTTCAATTGGTAGCACGCGGATCAGGGTCTCAATCAGCCATGGCCAGAGCGGAATGCCGGGCGTACGGGCCACACCACGCCAGCGGCAGAGGGTTTTCACCGTGTCGTTCACCGAGATGGCTGCTTGGCCCATCACCAACCGGCGCAGGGCACCTTGTTCGGGTTCACGGTTGGGCTCATGGGGGTTTGTAGCCAATGTGCCGCAGATGCGGGCGATGTCTTCCGCATGAATGAAGTGGAAGCTCGCATCCACCCGAAGCCAACGGGCCAGCCAGAGCCAACGGCTGGCTTCAGCCAAACCTTCGGTGAGATAGCTGGTGGGGAATGGGCTCGTACCGTCAACCCGTCCCCCAAATACCAGGGTGGGAAAAACGGCAATGACTTTGCTGGCCAGGGGGTGTTGTTCCAGATCCCTGAGGCAGCGCGCTTTGGTTTGGATGTATTCCGTGCCGTAGGCCAGCGCTTCAGGCAGTGGTCGCAGGTTCCGATCGAGCACGCTGGCTGTTGAGAAGTAAATGATCTGCTCCAGCTTGCTGGGATCCAGAAGAGTCAGCATCCGTTTCACAGCAACTACATTCACCTGCTCGGCCCGCTCAGGGTCACCCCAGGCAGTGGCGGTGTGAATCACCCGGTTCACCGATGCCAGCTCATGGGCGAAACGGTCGGTGTCCCGTAGATCCCCCACCAAGAGGTGGACTCGTGGATGGTCTAAGGGAATGGCGGTGAGTTTGGCGGGATCCCTCAGCCAGAGCAGCAGCTCTGCATCGGAGTGCTCCAGCAGCCAGCGAGAGATGTACTGACCGACGCATCCGCTGGCGCCGGTCACCAGGATCTGGATCAAACGACAGCCCCGAGACGGTCCATCACGCTCTTACCGGCACGGAAGAAAGCTTCACCGTTCTCTTCAGGGGTTCCCGGCAGGATTCCATGGCCAAGGTTGAGGATGTGCTTTCGGCCGCGTGCCTTGCGCACGCAGTCATCGATGCGGGCCTCAATCGCCTCCTGGGTGCCGAACAGCAGGCCTGGATCCACATTGCCTTGAACACCAACGTGCTCGGGAAGACGTGCCAGGGCTTCGGCCATGTCCACGGTCCAATCCAGCGAAACGATGTCGACACCGGTGTTGGCCATCCGTTCGATCACTCCGGCGCTGCCGGAGATGTAGAGGATGAATGGGGTACCGGGGTGCGTCTGCTTCACCAGATCCACTACCTTCTTCTGATAAGGCGCAGCAAAGGTGTCGTAGTCCGCAGGGCTCAGTTGACCAGCCCAGGAATCAAACATCTGCACAACCTGGGCGCCGGAATCAATCTGATACCTCAGGTAATTGGCAATCGACTCTGCGAAGTGGTCGAGCAGCTTGAGCAGAATCTCGGGCTCGCGGAAGGCCATGGCCTTGATTACTGCGTAGTTTTTGCTGCTCTTGCCCTCCACCACATAGGCGGCCAGGGTCCAGGGTGCACCAACAAATCCCAGTACAGCTGCTTCGTTTCCAACGCTCTGGCGGAGATGACCCAGAACCTCTCCGACGAAAGGCAGCGACTCGGCGGGATTCAGCGGCCGCAGAGCTTCCACCTGGGCCATGCTCCGGATTGGATCGCCGATCTGGGGGCCTTTGCTCTCGATGATGTCGAAATCAATCCCCATCCCCGGCAGGGGCGTGAGGATGTCGGAGAACAGAATCACGCCATCGGGTTTGAAGGCGTGAAAAGGCTGCATGGAGATCTCATAGGAGAGGTCCGGATTCTCGGAACGCTCACGGAAGCTGGGGTACTTGTCCCGAAGGTCCCGGTAGATCTTCATGTAGCGACCGGCCTGGCGCATCATCCACACCGGAGGACGCTCCACCGATTCACCGCGCGCAGCACGCAGGAGCAGGGGTAAAGAGTCGCTCATCAAGCCCGGTCAGGTCAGCCGGAAACCTACCCGAACCCAAGCCTCCGCTAGAGCTTTACCCCCTCATTGTCATCTCCTTCGTCACACGATGTTGTCGGGATCGCTGCTGCTCAGGCTGCGTTTCGGGTCGTGCTTGAACACCATCAGGCTCAGCGGCGGTAAGCAGAGATCCAGGGAGTTCTCGTAGCCGTGGATGCCCCACTCTTCCGTCGGTTTGCCACCCATGTTGCCGAGGTTGCTGCCGCCGTACTTAGCCGCGTCGGAGTTGAAGATCTCCTCGTAGAAGCCGGAAAGTGGAACGCCCACGCGGTAATGGGAGTGGCTTTGGGGCGTGAAGTTCGCCACCACCACAAGCCACGTGCCGCTTGCACTCTCCCGACGCATGAAGCTGATCACGGAGTGTCGGTTGTCGTTGCAGTCGATCCACTGGAAGCCGAACTGGTCGAAGTCGTCCCGCCAGAGAGCTGGTTCTGCCTTGTAGAGAACGTTGAGATCATCCACCAACCGCTGGATGCCCTTGTGGGGTTCGTAGTTGAGCAGATCCCAATCAAGATCCCCCCATACATTCCATTCGGACCGATGTCCGAATTCCATCCCCATGAAGATCGTCTTCTTGCCGGGGTGTGTCCACATGTAGGACAGCAAGGCCCGTGTGTTTGCATACTTCTGCCAGTCATCACCTGGCATTTTGTGCAGGAGATGGCTCTTGCCATGCACCACTTCATCGTGGCTCAGCGCCAGCATGAAGTTCTCGGTATAGGTGTACCAGATCGAGAAGGTGATGTTGTTCTGGTGGAACTGGCGGAACCACGGGTCCAGCTCGAAGTAATCGAGCATGTCGTGCATCCACCCCATGTTCCATTTGAGGTTGAATCCAAGGCCGCCGCTTTCTGTGGGCTGCGTCACCATCGGCCAGGTCGTTGATTCCTCGGCGATGGAGAGGGCTCCTGGGAAATGCTGGAACAGCACGTGGTTGGCCTGCTGCAGGAAACGCACCGCTTCGGTGTTCTCCCGGCCGCCATTCTCATTGGAGATCCATTCCCCATCAGGGCGCAGGTAGTCGCGATAGAGCATTGAGGCCACAGCATCCACACGAATGCCATCGATGTGGAACTGCTCGAACCAGAAGATGAGATTGGCAACAAGGAAGTTACGGACTTCGTTGCGGCTGTAATTGAAGATCAGCGTTCCCCATTCTTTGTGTTCCCCGATTCGGGGATCGCTGTGTTCATAAAGGTGTGCGCCATCAAAGAACGCCAAGCCATGTGCATCCTTCGGGAAATGGCCAGGAACCCAGTCGATGATCACGCCGATGCCTTCAGCGTGGCAGCGGTCCACAAAAGCCCTGAATTCATCGGGAGTTCCGTAGCGGCTGGTGGGGGCATACCAACCGGTGACCTGATAACCCCATGAGCCGTCGAAGGGGTGCTCCGTGATCGGCATGACCTCGATGTGGGTGAATCCCCTCCCCTTCACATAAGGAATCAGGCGATCGGCGAGTTCGGCGTAGGTAAGCAGCCGAGCTCCGGGCTTCATGTCCGCCGCTGGAACGGGCGGGCGCGGGTTTCCATCAGGTTGGATCCAGGGCTCTTCCGCTGAGGCGTGAATCCAGCTGCCCAGGTGCATTTCATACACCGAAATGGGTTGGTCGAGCGCGTTGCTGCTTTCGCGCTTTTGCATCCAACCCTGATCGGACCATTGGAATCCGTTCAGACGGGCCACGACGGAACTGTTGTCCGGGCGAACCTCGTGCTGGAAGCCGTAGGGATCAGCCTTTTGGTAACAGTGCCCGTCCTTGGTGCGGATTTCGTACTTGTAGAGATGTCCCTCTTCAAGTCCAGGAACGAACAGTTCCCAAATGCCCCCAAGCCGCTGCTGCATGGGGTGGTGACGTCCGTCCCATGAATTCAGTTCTCCAATGAGGGAGACGGTAAGAGCATTGGGAGCCCAAAGGCAGAACATCACGCCGGTGATCCCGTCACGCTCGGTGAGGTGGGCACCCATCCTCTGCCAGATGTGGTGGTGATTGCCTTCGGCAAAAAGGTGGCGATCCATTTCGCCCATCCATTCACCACGGAAGGCCCAGGGATCGTGCTGTTCGTGCACGATCCCGCCGCGCTCAACCCTGACCCGGTAGTCGTACCCGGGATCTCTATTGAGCTGTGCCTCGAACACCCAGGGGTGGTTTGGGGTGGTCATGACGATTTCTTCGCCAGCCTGCAGCAGGGTGACCAATTGAGCTTCCGGCATCCACATCCGCACGGTCCAATCCTGATCCGAGGGTTGGGGACCGAGCACCGCAAACGGATGGTCATGGCGACAATTCGCCAACCGTTCGCCGTCCTGCACCATCCAGTCGAGGACTGCGGCGACACCCATGGGAGACCTAAGAATTGGGCGCGATGTTAAGCCTGACTTACGAAACAGATCCGCTGTTGGTCAGACGAAGTCTCGGGAAATGTCGACGTTGATGATCTGACCGCGTTCGTCGAAGATCACAAAGAGGTTGGTTGTGGCCTTGCCGAAGGCGACAGCCACCAGCACGAGCTGCTGATTGCCCCCTTGATCGGCGATCACAGCGTCCTTGACCTTGTGGAACCCACCAGACACCTGGCTGAGCTTGGTCCATTTGCGTTCCAGGTCCCCCGGAGCCAGTTCTTCCTGCAGCTGCAGGGACAACTTCGATCGTGCCGCAATCCAACGTCCTGCTGCTAGGTCGCGGGTGAAGTCGAGGGCCGTTGTCTCGATCGCCTGGATTTGGTCGGTCCACTTCCATGCGAGCAGCTTGCCGTCCTCATCCAGCACCAACAACATCCCTTCGTCACCGGATGCAGTGGTCACCACAGCATCAATGGTTGTCGTGTTGTAGCCAGCGATCACGCTGACAACGCGGGTCGCATCGATGGCCACTCGTTGGTCCAGGCGTGCTTGGACGGTCTTCACATCAACACTGGCCTGAACCGGCGCGGCGAGAGCGTCGTGCATTGCGTCTCCCTGGCGCTCTTTGAGGGCCTTCAGCAGCAGTTCAGCGGCCGCTGTCGCCTGGGTTGGGGTGAGTTTGGTTCTGGTGAGCTCCTCCGCTGCTGCGGGACTGATCACCCCCATGGGGGCTGACAGAGCGATGGCCAGCAGGGCAGCGGAGAGCTTCAAAGCACAAACGTCAGTCGAGATGCAGTCTGCCGGAGTTAAAGGGGTTCAGCTGCAGGGTGGAGTCAGCAAGTTTCAGTGTCAGCGTCACCACACGGTGCTCTGAGCTTGGTGCTCCGCAGGGCACGGCATCGTGGCCAGGGTTGACGCCAATAGCTGGCCATGCTGCAGCGGCAACGGAGATCCGCAGTCGATCGCCTGAAGTCAAAGTGGCTTGAACCGGCTGAAGGGTGACGCTGCGCCTGGCTGGCTGCAATGCCTCCTCTCCTCGAATCCGCACCACTCCTGTGCTCAGTTGTTCAACGCTGTTGGCTGCTGCAGGCAGGCGCGACAGGCTGATGCAGAGATCAAACCCTGGCTGGTCCGCCTGGGCGTTCAGCCTTAGCAATGGTTGACCCGATAGCAAAAGCTCATCAACCAGGGGTGCAGAGGTGAATGTCACGACGTCGCTGCGTTGATCGATGGCCTTGCGGTCCGCGGGGCCGGGGGTTGTCCCAAGGTGTCCACCGATGGCCGGGACCGGTCGCCAGGGGTCATGAACGATGACCACGCTGCCCTCTCCTTCACCATCCGCCACGAGGGCACCGTCGCTTGGGTCGATGCAGGCCAGTCCTCGGCTCAGCAGTCCCCATGACGTGGGACTCGCCGCATTGGATGCGGGGATCGCATCCCACTGATGGCGCGTGATGTTCCAGAGCTGGTGGGCTGGCGTCGGCTCCAGTGCTGGTCGATGCTGCAGGTGCTGTTGGAAGAACTGCAGCATCAGCTGCTGGGCTTCGGGCCACCACTGCAGATGGGAGGCCGGCCCGATGTAGAGGGATGGCTGACCACCGGCAACCTGGCTGCGATGCCAGAGGTCAAGAAGGCCCACCAAATGGGGATCCCACCATCCACCAATCAACAGCATGGGCCGTTGAAGCCAGCTCATGGGAGGGCGATGAACCGTCCACTGTTGATCGATTTTTGGGTCGCTTTGCAACCAGCGCCAGGCCATGCCTTCGGGGTCATGGCGTTGAAGCAGTGAGGGCCCGTCCCGCAAATAGTTTTTGTCTTCCAGGCTTCGGTGGATCTCTAGCCAGGCCGTTGCGTCTTTGCGTCGCTGGGCCTGAAGGGCGGCGAGCTGGAGCCCCCAGCCGAGCCCGAGGTGCCACCAGTGGGCGCCCCCTTCACAACTCCAGTGGCGACGTTCGTCCAGACCGGTCATCGCCGGGGCGGTGCAATCCGGTGGCTGGCTGGAGTCAGCTGCAGTGAGTTGGGTCAGTCCCTGATAGGAGAACCCGTAGGCCCCAAGGAGTCCATTGCATTCCGGCAGCTGACGCACCCAGGCGTGGGTGGCGGTGGTGTCGGCAGCTTCCTGACCAAACCCCCCGAAGCTGCCTTGCGACTCCCCTTGTCCCCTCACGTCCTGAACGACCACAAGGAACCCATGGGAGGCCCACCATCTGGGGTGGGCATAGGTGACGGTTGAGGCGATGCGGCTTCCATAGGGCTGGCGCATCAGCAGGGCGGGCCAGGGCCCTTCACTGCTGGGGTGCCACAGCCGTGACTGCAACAAGACGCCATCGTCAAGGGTCAGTGCTGCAGAACGACAGGCAATTCTCCGTGTCTCAGAGGACATCGTCGCAATGCATCCCCACGATGTAAGTCATGAGAATTTCTGCATCCTGAAAGCTCAGGTTCTCATTTGCAGCCACAGTGTTGATATTCGCCTTGGAGAACGCCGACTTGCCGTTGGCGTTCATCTGGAGGAACGAACTGCACATCGCCTTCGCTTTCTCGGGGTTGTGTTTGACGCTGTTGAGTAACTCCGAGTCAGCGGAAATCACACTTAAAGGTGACCCGATGAGGGCCAGAGCGACCAGTGCCGTGTGTAGAAGGTTCAAACGCATATGTGGTTCATACGCAGGATCGGACTCCTCGTCAGGGCAGCTGGGGTCAGTTCACAAGTTGCCTGGCGCGTCGAATCCAATCACCGGCAACCCGCAGATTCACAACGGCAGGCCGTTTGGTTCCAAGGTTTCGCTCAAGCCTCCCGGTCTGGCGTACAAGCCGTTCGGGGGTGCACGCCGCCAGAGCGGAGGGTGTAGGAATGCCGGCATGCATCAGCAGCGCGGCGTCCTGGGTGGGCAGATTCAAACTGCAAATCAAGTCCGCCATCCCCCGAAGCCGTTTCAGGTTGCGGGCCGAAGCCTGACCGCTGCGGGCGAGTTGGCTCAGCTCAAAATCCGTTAGAGCACGGATGGTGGACCAGCGGTTGATGCCGACCCGATCAAGTTCCTTTTTTTCCCTGCGAAACGACTGGGGGAGCTCCTGAATCGCGTCGTTGAAGCCCGGCATCAACGCAAGGTCTTGCTCACCTCGCCCAGGATGACGGGGCGGCCCACACCGTCGCCTTCGGCCTGGATTCCGCGCAACCGCACCAGTACCGTGCTGCTGGAGCGACCGGATCCGCGCAGGTTGCCCTCCAACTGCTCCAGAGTGGCTTTAACCTTGATTTGAGCCAGGTCGGCGGGAACCTGTGCCACCACTAGGTCGTTGCCGTTGTCAAACACGATCGGTGCCCGCACCGCACCCTCTACCACCAACGGTGGGGTGTAACTCACGCCGAAGGCCCAGCAGCTCACAGCGAGCAGCAGAGTGAAGCTGCTCACTCCGACCAGACGAAATCGAATGCCCCATTTGCTGAGGAAGGCAACGGCTGTCAGCGCTCCCAGCCCAAGACCGGACCAGCCCAGCCAGGGAGCGGCAGTGAGCAGCAGCTGATCGAAGGCCATGGGGTCTGGTCTACTGAAAACACACTCCTTATATTGCGCGAGATTCCAGGGTGATCGCCGCGTCTGATGGGGAAATCGCGGCGCAGGGCCTGGTTGGTAACGGGCAGCTTCGTTCTGATCGGGGCTGGAGCAGCAGGCTTCTTTGCCCTTGATCGTGCAATAAAGAGCGCTGTAAACCTATTGCGCCCAAGCTTAGAGCGCACTCTTTCAGGCCCTCTCGGCCATCCCCTTGAGATCGGTCCTTACAAGGGACTTCGTCCTTTGGGGTGGGGAATCGCCATTGGACCGAGTCGGATTTTGCCATCGGCGGTGGATCGCTCTGAACTGAGCCTCGCGGGGCTGGAGGTCAGTCTTGCCCCCTTAGCCAGTCTTCGGCGTTTGCAGCCGGTGCTGCAGATCACCTTGCACAAGTTGCGCGGCCAGTTGCATGCCAATGAGTTCGGTCACTACTGGACCTTTGGTACGCCGAGCGGCGAAGGCGACCTGCCGCGACTTGGAGTGCAGTACAGGTTGGCCGACCCTGCGCGGCTTCGTTTCGCTCCTCAGCAGCAGACCCTTGAACTCCGCAGCCGAGGCTCGGTTTTGCTCAAGGAGGCCTTTTTCAGCACCGAATCTGAACTTCGCTGGATCGATGGTGAAGGGTCGCTGCGGTTGGACGGTCAAGGGCATTGGGATCGCCCCAGCTTCAGGCTGCGAAGTCGGTTGGATCGGCTCAAAATGCAACCGTTGGGGGCCGTCATCGACCCCTCTCAGAATCTAAATGCCTCAGGGACGCTGGAGGGGGATCTTCAGATCGGCTGGACCGATGGGTCCTGGAACTGCCGAGGTGGAATCAGCCTGCAGCGTCTCAAGTTTGCTGCGGTGAGCAGCCGTCGTCTCAGCATCGGTTGCAGAGGCGATCAACTGAAACTGGAGCCCGCAACACTGCGTTTTGGAGCGTTTGAGGCTCTGGCCTCAGGCTCTGTCGCCCTGAACAAAAGCTTTGATCTCCGCGCTGAAGTTCGCAGAACAGACGTCAGCCTTACAAACAAAGACCGGTTGAAACTTTCGATCCAGGGCAACTGGGAGGATCCCCAGTGGAGCGCCGATGGTCAGATCAAGTTGCCTGAGGCCATGGGTCTCAAAACAGCCCTGACGGTGGACGGACAGTGGCGTACTCCCTGGTTGCGAGCGCAGCAACACGCTGTTCTGGTGGACAGGCTCCGCCTCAGTGCCCCGGGACTGCGCTTCGGGCTTGCCGGAACGATTGGATCCAAATTCGATCTGCGCAGCACGGAACTGCAGATCGATCCCCGCTTTTGGTCTGCGGTGCCGTCTCTGCGGGCCGGATTGGGGCAAACCGCTCCGATCCTTGGAACTGTCGACGTCAGTGGTGCCCTGGCCTCACCGCATCTGACCCTGAAGCTTGGCCAGGCTGCCAACCCTGTCCTGGAAAACTGGTCGTTCCAGACTCGATGGTCCAAGGAAGATTCGGCTCTGGTGCTGGATCGCTTTACCAGCCCGGTGTTGCGGGCGGAAGCGCGTCTGCCGCTGCAGCTGAAGCAGGGGCAGCTTCAAGCCGGTGAGCTGCAGAGCGGCTTTGAACTCAAACCTCTCGACCTGAGCCGCTTCACCCCCTTGATCGGCATGCCCCTGGGTGGCCGGGTGGCGGGGCGGGGGCGCCTGAACGGTCCGCTGTCGGGGCTTAAGCCCAACATCAGCCTGATTCTGGATCAACCCCGCTTTGGGGCCTTGCAGGTTCCTGAGCGGTGGCAAGGCAGCCTCAACGTTGAACTGGGTCGTGGTGCTCGCCTGGCGATGGCGGCGCAGCAGCCCGTCGTGCCCGGCACGCTAGTGGCGCAGTTCGATGCAGACGCTTGGCCCAAGGCCGTGAGCTTGGACCGTGGAGAGGGGCAGTTGCGCTTGGACAGATTGGCACCGGGTGGGGATCAACTTCGTTACCGGTGGCGTGCGGCGGATCTTAAAATCGATGGCCTGCGTTTCATCCTTCCGCCGGTCAACCAGCCCAAAGCTGTTGCGGGTCAGCTCACGGGTTCAGGCAACTTGGCCATGGGTCCCCTCGCGGTCAGTGGGTCTGTCGCAATTGCTGAACCCTCCATGGCGGGTGTTGCGATCGAGAGCCTCGACGTGGAGGGCTTCCTAAATGATGGACGTTTTCAGGCCGATGCGGCGCTTACGCCTCTGCAGGGGATCATCCGGCTGAAGGCCCGTGGCGATCTGGGTGGGCGTATGCACAGCGCAATCGAGGCTGAAGGTCTGGATGTGACCTGGCTGACGCTGCTGGCCCGTCAGTTGAGAGGGAGCGACCCCCGTCCGGGGCTGGCCCCCGGGCGTGCTCAGGATCTCGGAACCCTGTTCATCAACACCTTTGGCGGCTCCCTCGATGGTCAGTTGCGAGCTCTGGCGCGATCGCGCCGGGCTCTCGAGGCCTATGCCCTGGCAAATCCCCGTAAGGGCCCAGAGCTGGAGCGCCTGGAAGGGCGGGTCAATCTTTCTGGAACGATCGAGGGCCCCAATCCAAGGCGTTTAAAGACCGATCTGATTGCCAAAGCGCATCTATGGATTGAGGGAGATGACCAGGCGAAGGCACTTCAGCTTGAACCGGTGGTTGCCACGCTTCGCGGCTCGCTGTTCGGTGGATCCGGTGACCTTTCCCTGCTGCAGGTTCCGATCTCGCTGCTGGCTTTGTTGGCTCCTGTGCCGCCGCAGCTCCGCGGCAGCGTTGGCATCCGCGGCCGTTACGACCTCAGCGGAGCGGCTCCCCTGCTGGTGTCCGATCTGGTGCTCGATTCCGCCAGCCTGGCGGGACAGCCCCTGCAGTTGGAGCAGCGATCAATCGTCGTTGATCGTGAGTTGATCCGCTTGGATCTGGCCCTCAAGGGAGGAGAGAGCAAGGAAGCCGTCAACGTGTCCGGCACGGTTCCCTTTAATGCCGATGCCGATCTGAATCTGAGGTTGGAAAGCCATGGGGATGCCCTTGGCGTGTTGACGCTCCTCGCGGGGGATTCGTTGACCATCAAGCAGGGGAGCATCAATCTGCGGCTGCTGCTGCGCGGGCCTTTGAATCGACCCCAAGCCAATGGCTTTGTGGTGGTCAGCAATGGAGACCTCAGCATCGGTGAGCAGGAGCTGAGCCGGATCAACGCATCGATTCTGTTCGATTTCGATCGCGTGTTGGTGCAACGACTGGAGGCCGAGGTCGGCCGCGGCGGGTTGTTACGCGGTTCAGGAACCCTCGGCTTGTTCACCCCCCAGAGCGATGTCTCACCTATCACCTTGGAACTCAGCCAAGGTCAGATTCGTCAGCCGATTGTGCAGTTCCAATCCGATGGCGAACTGCAGGTCTCAGGCTCCTTGGTGCAACCCGTCCTCTCCGGAAACCTGGCCCTTTCGCGAGGCACGCTCCGGCCGCAGTCCGGATTCTTCGGACGGCGGCGGCGGGGAGGACTTCGGTCCCTGGTTCCCACCGGTGTCGAGGGTCCCTCAGAGGAGGTGCAACCTGGTTCCAAATCGGTGATGCAACTCCTAGTGGAGAACTGGGACTTCCAGGAACCTCTGGTCCTGATGGGCCCCAACCGATCCATCCAAGGTCCGGATCAGCTGCAACGGTTCATGCCGGCACTGCCGGCCATTCGCTTTGAGAATCTTCGGCTTGCGCTCGGCCCTGACATCGAGGTGTTGATGCCCCCCTGGATCAGCTTCAAAGGGGAAGGCGTTGTCACGTTGAACGGCCCCCTGGATCCCTCTCTGGAGGCGCGAGGCTTGATCCGGCTCAATTCCGGCAGGATTTGGATCCCCCCCCTTGCTCCACTGCGTTTGGATCCGCAGGCGGCGAATGCAGCGGTGTTCACTCCCTCGCTGGGGCTTGTCCCCTACGTGGATATCGCCATGCAAGCCAAGGTCTCTGACACCGTCAGCGCGGGTACCAGCGATCAGATCACCAGCGCTAACCTCTTTGCTTCGAATGGCACTGGCAGCGCTTATGCCGAGGGTGGTCAGCTTCGGCTGGTGAAGGTCATGGTCCAGGCCACGGGCCCGGCAAACCGTCTGGTGGACAAAGAAAATCTTGTTCTACGCAGCTCACCACCGATGAGCGAGCAGCAGCTCTTAGGCCTGATTGGTGGTAATTCGCTGGCTTCTTTGGGCGGAACCGGTGGTACCGCGTTGGCCACGATGCTGAGTCAATCGCTGCTCTCACCTGTTCTGGGCACCTTGACTGATGCCATGGGGCAGCGGCTCCAGGTGGCGATTTTCCCGACCTACGTCAACCCCGATGTGAAATCAGAGCAGGAGCGCACCTCCGGCAGGGTTTCCCCAACACTCACAGTGGTGACGGAGTTCGGTGTGGCGTTGACCGACACGTTCGACCTCTCCGTTCTGATGGCCCCGAACACAACCGATGTCCCTCCGCAGGCCACCGTGTCCTATCGGCTGACGCCGACTACGTCTGTGTCTGCGGCCATGGATGCCAATGGCACCTGGCAGAGCCAGTTGCAGGTGTTCTTCCGGTTCTGAGGGATGTCTGACGCGCAGGTGATTGGGGTGGATCTCGGGGGTACGGCGATCAAGCTGGCTCGGATTCGTGCAGACGGCACAGTGCTGGCGGAGGCGCAATGGCCCACACCTCAGCCCGCTATGCCTGGTGCAGTGACGATGGCCCTCTGTGAAGCCATTGAACAGATTGATTCTGAGCATCAGGCGGAGGGGATCGGCATCGGACTTCCCGGTCCGATGGATATGTCGGCCCGGGTGGCCAGGGTTTGCATCAACCTGCCCGGCTGGGAGGACGTGCCGCTGGCGGATTGGCTGGAGTCCAGACTCAACCGCCGGGTCACCCTTGCCAATGACGGCAACTGTGCGGTGGTTGGCGAGGCCTGGCTCGGCGCTGCCCGGGATGTTGATGATGTGGTGCTGCTGACCCTCGGAACAGGTGTAGGAGGAGGTGTGATCTTGAGGGGGGAACTGTTTACGGGCCACAACGGTGCCGCCGCGGAACCAGGGCTGATCGGGGTGCAGCCCGATGGTCCGGCCTGCAACAGCGGCAACAGTGGCTCCCTGGAACAATTCGCCAGCATCGCGGGCCTGCGGCGGTTGTGTGATCGCGACCCCCGCGATCTCAGTGCAGA
>QCSL01000045.1 GCA_003209165.1 Synechococcus sp. AG-670-B23
GAATTAGGCCACCTCAGGACACCAGCCGATCTCCTTTTCCAGCTGCTGCATCCATTGGTGACACCGGACCGGTGAGTGAGGTGCACTCCCTCAGGGAGACGTCGTTGGTGTTGTGCGCAAGCCGGTTGTGTGACTCTTGCCTCAGCAAGGGTGTGCTGAAAGTGCTGGCAGGTGAGGCACACCATGAGCGACCGGCTTGGTCGGAGTTGCTCTGAGCCAATCGGCGGCCAGGTGCTTGGCGCTGACGACGTTCACGATCAACTTAATAATAGCTATGTACTACTCAGGCCTTATTTTGCTGTCATCGCGCTGGAGCGACTGATGTGGTGCGACTGGGGCAGTTTTGGGGAGAATGCATGTATGAGTGAGTCCCGTTCCACGCTCCAGTTCGATCTGGATCTTGCGGCTGTTCGCCTGCTTCATCGCTCGGTGAGCTTTCACCTTGAGAAATGGCCTGGGGGGCCGGATCCCAGGGAGCAGGAGGCGCTGCAGTCGATGAAGACCTTGCTCACGGCAGCGTTGCTCGAGTTCAGCCTTGATCAGGACGGTCAGCGTTGAAACCCGCAGCCTTCAGTCTTCTTGATACAAGCAGCGATAGCAAGTCGTTGGTGGTCTACAACGCATTGAGTCTTTTGAGGCCTGTCTGGCCATCATCACCACCTATTCCATCGACGATGGGATGGGAGCTGTGCTCCAGCGGCCACTGTCTCTGCTTTGTTCTCTTAAGCCTTTGTCCTTGTGGGTTGGTTGATCGGGATTGCCATCGTCGTGGTGCTCTCCTGGCTGGGATGGCGTTGGAATCAGCTCGAGTGTGCTGAAGATCGCTCCGTCAGTGGCCGCTTGGTGAAGCGCACGCGTCGTCACTTAAGGCGGCGCAAGCACCATCACTAGACCTTCAATCAGGTCAATGGCATCCGACATCCCAGCTGAATCGTGCCTTCATCGATCAAACGGCCAAGCCGCTGTGCGACAGCTTCCTCGGTTCGGCTGAATTGATCTTGCCGGGCGGTCACCCATGCCATTTCACCGTTGGTGATCACGCCGGTGGACATTGCTTCGAGAAACACTTCGCCTAGCTTCATGACACTAATTCGGTTGAAATCACGTTGATGGGACTCCAAGGGAGGTGCATGACCTGCTCACCTTTCTTCATGGCGACGGATGGTCTGGAGGGCCCCGTGGATCTGATCCTTGAGGTGTGAACCGGCGGGATTGAGGTGGATCAAGATTGTGAAGCCTTCGCTTGCATCGGACCTGTCAGGTGGGGTTGTCAGCCTGATATGCATCGCACGAATCACGGCCTCTGGAACGGATCTTTGGCGGGAGCGGTTCCAGGCCAGGCACTGATCCAACGGTGTCTGAATCCACCAGCCGATCCATTGCATTTGCGGCGTTCACGGTCTCGCTGCATCAACCTTTAACGCCAGCTGAGTTGCGCATGGGTGGCATCCATAAGCACGTTGTCGACAGGAGCAAGATCGCTGTCGAGGGATTCATGGAGGAAGTGCTCTAGTACAGCCAAGGTGCCCTGCACTTTTGCGTTCCCCCAAAGTTGTTCCCTCAGAGTGTCATTGGCGATCACCTGTGCGTGGAGCAATGGTGCGAAGGTCGAGGCGATGGTGGACTTTCCACTGCCCGGAGGGCCGATCAACATATGCCCCTGTGGTGGTGGTTCAGGCAACAAATCGTTTGTAGAGCCACCGCACTAGCCCACCAATCACAGGAACGGGAGCGAACGTGGGGCCGACGAAATCGAAATAATCTCGGTGGCTCCCGATCTTTCCATCTGGATTGAAACTGAGCCGTGTTGCGCCTGGATATATGAATTCAATCCCTTTGATTTTTAGGCCCATGCGCCATTCAACAAAGGCCGTCTCACCGCTCACCACCACACTTTCTGTCTCCAGAAAAATGTCATCGCAGCGCCGCAAGAGACCTTCCTGTGCAAGAATGTAAGCATCGATACCTTGCCGTTGCTGGGTTGGATCGGTGAAGTGAACGTCGTCAGCGTAAAAAGCTTTCCATTGCTCAGCTGTGGGGCTGGGTGCTCCGTAGGGCTTGTTGAACAGGGCACGGATCTGATCTGTGTTCGGCAGAGGTTGAAGCATTGGTGATTTTGTCATCAGAACTCAGTGCCCACCTGAGCTGTGATGCTGTTGTTCACTTCAGGTGTACTCATGCTGTCGAAGACCGCTTGATACCGCAATGTTGTGAACAATTTGCTGTTTTCTACAGGGTAATAGCGGATATCAGCACTGAAATTATTGGAGGGCTTTACCTCTGTAGCAAAGATTGATGTGTACATGTTTTTAAGCTCGAACTCCAGCGAAGGAAATGGTTTCCAGAGCAGATTCGCGATGATGCTTCCGCCTCCATAAGTGTTGCCGCAGTCAGAATCACTTGAACATCCCTTCCCGCCGCTCTTCCATTTAGCCGTAGGTCCTGCAGACATTGTGAATTCTACAGTTTCAGTTTGAATCAGTGGGTATGCTACGCCAAGAGTTTGATCGACGGTGTTCACTCCCACGCTATTTGTCCCAATGTATTTGTAGTCGGTTTGAGCAAACAAACCGAGTTTGGATGCTATGGGCTTGTCGTATCGGATTTGCGCAGATCCTTTTTCAGTTTCAAATTTACGTGGTTCACCTGATTTCTTGGACTGTTTGGAGTTGAAACTGCCATTCATGGATAGTTTTTGATCTTCATCCTCATAGCGTGTATTTCCGGTAAAATTGAATGTCAAGGAGGAGTCTCCATCTTTTTCATTGCCGACCAGGCCTGCTGAGACTGAGCTTTTCCATAAAGGTTTTGGCTGGGGTGGATTGAGCTTATCTGCCGTGAGTTCCAACCGCCCCAGCTGGGGGTGGTCAATCACTGTGACTCCAATGTCCGAATTGCGCTCGAGCAATTCACCGTGAATAGTGTCGCCGTTTCGGAGGGTCAAGGTGATAGTTTCGGCCCAGCTTGCGCTGGCGAACATTCCTAACGTCAGGAAACCAAAAGTTGTGAAAATAAGTTTCATGTGGTCAATTAAAAAATCCTTTGGACTGAAGCCAGAAGCCGATGGCGAGTAGTGGCCCGAAGCCTGCGATCAACACGGTGACCTTCAGGCGCAGAGGTGACACCTGAGGTTTGGTCTCTCGAAGAGCCATGGAGATGCATAAACGTCAAGAATTTAGATGGTTCGATCCGTTTTTGCTTGTTCCGATCCTCTAACCAATCCGAGAACCGCTTAGAGCTCGTACTCCTCTTCAAACTGCTGAATCAGGCCCTTGTAGAGCGCCAGCAGGCCTTCGGTTTCTTCGCAGAATCCGTCCGTGGTGTACTTCGCGATCAGATTCACCACGGCGCTGCGGATCTGTGTGAAGGCGCCTAGGTACTCACCCTGGATGTCCTCATCGCGGATGTCGTTGATCAGCGCGCCCACCAGCTCAATCTTCCGCTTTGCAGCGGCCATCTCCGCTTCCATCTCTTTGTTGAGCTTGCGACGTTTCTTCGGCATCTCCTCAACCGGTACAACCAGCGACATTACGGGAACCGCTGGCCTTCCCCGTTCGAGCGGCTTCCCCTAGCGTCAGGTTCGCTCGACCCATGGCCTTGTGAATCGGACCTTTCGTGGTGTTGCTTACGTGTCGGTATGGGTGGTGATCTGGGGAACGGTGGCGTCCTTGATGGACTGGATGCTGCTAACGGGTGAGGTCTATGAATCAGCCAGCTCTGGTCAGGCGGTGACGTTCATCGCCTATGGGGCCGCAACGGTGGTCTTGGCAACAAGGTTGTCTGGGCGCTTTCTTGCAGATGCCGATTCAGAAGCTGCGGATCAGGAGTGATCCGCCCATCAGCAGCGCCAAGATTTCGAAGGATCGTTTGACCAGGTGGCTTCCTTTCACGAGGGAATAGTGGGCCCCTAGGAAGCCACCGATCAGCGACCCAAGAACCAGGGCGGGAAGCCAGTTCCAGCGTATTTCACCGCTCAAACCCAGCACCAGCGCACCGGTGCCATTCCACCCCAGACCCACCAGCACCAGGGTGTGGGCGACGGCTTTGGCATAGCTCAGCCCGAACCAGCGCACTAGCCACAGGGTGACAAACAACCCCGTGCCTGAGGTGAGTGAGCCGTTGAGAATGCCAATTATGAAAAGCCCGCAGCTGCCAAGCCCGACGGTGCGGGCTGTCAGCGGGCGCGGCTGGTCCGTCGTTCCCAGATCGGGTTGCCGAGCCGAGTAAAACCCCAGCCCCAGCGTCAGCAGACCAAGGCTCGCGGTGGCCGCTCGATCAGGCAGCGCAAGAACCACGCTGGCCCCCACAAACACCCCTGGAAGACCGGCACTTAACACCAGTGCAGAGCGTTGTAGATCAAGGCTGTTAGCACGCCAATGACGCCCCGTTGCTCCTAGCCCCAGTGCAACACTGGCCACTTTGTGTGTGGCCAGCGCCATGGCGAATGGCAACCCGAGAAGGATGAGCGCGGGAAGTTGAACCAGTCCAGCTCCACCTCCCGCCAGAGCCGAGAGGGCATTGGCGCCAATGGCGATGCCCAGCAGAGCGATTTGCATCAGCAGTTCCGACACACTCAACCTTGTGTCAGGAAGGTGATTGGAACCGAAAACGTGATAATGCGATGGGGATCCCCAGGGAGAATCGCGACGCAGGCAACCTCACGATCAGCGTGGGCTTCGCGGGACTGCACAACAAAGGCCGTGGCGTCTTCGATGCTCCACATCGGGGCGTCACCACTTCGGCGTTCATCCCTGTAGGCCTGCCAGACCTCGCAGAAAGCCTCTCCTTCCTCACCACTCTTCATTTCAATCAGCGCCTGTTCTAAGCCCACGTCCTCGAAACGTTCGAACAGTCGCACCATCAACGGATGAGCAATGGTGGATGAGGCCTTCAACGTCGAGTTGATCGTGCCGATAGCAGTCACCATCAGCTTGGGTTTGGGTCGTCGTGCGTCGATCACTCCCACAGGCAGGTTCAGATCCCAGCTGGAGTGTCCGCTGACAGCACAGGCAAGATCAAAAAGTCCTAAACTGCACTGCCTGACTAGGTTCTGAATGGTCTCCCGTTCCATAGTTTAGTAATGCGCGACCCGATTCACCGCTTGCCCTCCAGTGTTGCCAGGATGGCCGACGATTGGTGACGAATGAATGTCCCTGGTTCAGATTTACCTTGATGCCGTAACCCACCAAGTGATAACCAATGAAGAGCTTGCCTACGTTGCCGGCAATCAGGACCAATTTGATCGAACAGAACTGAAACTCACTGCACGCCTTGAACACTTAATTGGTGTAGGCAATATCAGTATCGGTACACGCTGATTATCCAAATACGAAATGTTGTAGTCGATTCAGAAATTGCTGAATCGGCCTTTTGTCAGGACTGAAAATCATTCGATTATGTGTCAGCATCACACGACTCAGCCGATCTTCGTTTCTGATAGCAGGAATTAAGGCGAAGTCAAGTCTTCATGGCAGGGCAACGACCCCTGACCAAGTCTGGAGAACGTCGGGTGCGCCTTGGGTCAGGGCTGCAACAGCACTGGCCGACCCAATCCCGATTCCCACTACAACTCCTACGGCAAAGACGAGCAATCCCGTCAGAACACTGCGCTCGGAAAATGGCATTCACTCAAAGATCAGCCCTCCTCACTTTCCTTCGGGAAGCGTCTAATGGCTACTGCAATGTCACAGGACGTGACGGGTGCCGGAGACGACCTGTTGTGTGCTTTCGGCCATAAAGGTAGATCTACCGACTGATCTATAGGGCTTGTCTTCGCTAACAACTGAATGACAGCCAGATGACAGTTCAAGTCATGAAAACGATTGACGAGCACATCCAGAAGGATCAAGAGGAGTTCCTTAAGGCCCTGTCTGAGCACAACGAGGGCAAGGTACGTCATCTCACAGAAGAGTTGCAGTGGCTGTTGGATCACAAGAAAGAATTTCCTGATGATCCCCATGACCCTTCCCCCCTTGAGCTGTTTTGCGAGCAGAACCCCGATGAACCGGAGTGCCTGGTGTACGACGACTGAGTAGAAGTACTCATTCAGTGGCTTGAAGACGGGTGCAGGGCCGCGCTGCTACACGCAAGTTGCTTAAGTTGTGTGTAGTCGATGTGTTCTGTAGTGATTCGCGCCATTCTTTCCCGTCCCTTTGCTGGCGACCTCGGTCTCCTTGTGCTTCGGGTTTTCACCGGCGCTCTGCTCATTCACCACGGATACGAGAAGCTCGCCAATATCGAGAATTTTGCTGATGCATTCGTTCGCCCCTTGCATCTCCCCTTCCCGATACTTCTTTCATACGTTGCGGCGTTCTCTGAAGTGATTGGCAGCTGGTTGTTGATCACTGGATTGCTGACGCGGATGGGAGCGTTGGCAGTAGCTGGGACGATCTCCGTCGCCATCTACCACGCCATCGTCACCGCCGGCTTCAACATCTATCTTCTTGAGTTGCTTGGGCTTTATTTCGCGTCTGCTGTGGCCGTTCTCGCCTGTGGCCCTGGCATCTTTTCTATTGATGAGCTGATTGCCCGGCGCCTCGAGCCAGACATGCAATTCTCCGCAGAAGAAGATGCGGATTTCGCCAATGGCGAGGCTGCTGTTCTTGAAGAAGCTGTTGCCAGCCGTTGAGGTCCAATGTGATCAAGCGAAAAAGCCCCGCAATTGCAGGGCTTTTTTCATGGTTGACGACGGTGCGGGGGGAAGACGCGTCAGAATCGTGAGAGTTGGATTAACGCGATGAAAGAGATCAGCATGCTCGAGATGATTGGCCGTTCATTTGCGAAGGTTGCCGCAGGAGCTGGTATCGCAGCAGTGTTGATCTGGTTGACCTACGTGATGCTGGATGTAGGCCATATGCAATCGGGCTTTACCCTGCCTCAATCCAGTTATTGAGCTGAGATGCAGTGGAATGATCCTGAATCACCATTTCTGATCGTCGCTTCGCTGCTGATTGTTTTTCAGGTTTGTTGGATTGGAGCTACGTTCCGGCGCAACCATCGCAGGCGTCTGGGGGAACCTCTCAGCGCAGTAGCTTTTCAACGTGAACTCCAGCGGATTTTTTCGAGAGCAAATGGATTGTCCTGAGCCATGAAGCAACTCCCAGGTCAACGGAGCAGAACCCTGCCGCGATGGCTGAAGACGGGCTTCGCGGGGCTAATCACCGTGATGGCCACCATTTGGCTGCTGTCGTTGCTTCCCTTTTTGCTCCTCGCAGCGTTAGTTCTTTCAATCGCACTTATACCCATTACCCGTCGTCTCAGACGAGAGATGGAAGAAGTTGGATACAACGTCGACGAACCCAGGAGATCAAGTCAGCGCCAGGATCTCAACATTACTCCCTGGCACCGACAGCTTCGTAATATCTGGAAAGATTTCAGCTCTTGAACAGATCTTTAGCTATCGAACGATAACGACCAAGAGAACTACCTGCTCGACGAGATTTTGTGGGCAAACTTTGGCCTGGCAAAAGGTTCAAGGGAGCGAAATTCACCAATTGGGTTTTGGGGCGATCCTTCTGCTCGGCCGCCAACAATTCAGCAATGGCTTCTGCAGTCGTTTGCGGGGAAGGCGCGATTTCTGAGACGGATTCGATTGATTCAATCGATTCTGTTTCCAAGGTGCTGCTAACCGCAGCAGGAGAAAATTGTTGCTTGGCGGGCTTGGCTGCGCCGAGTGGCCAGAGGAAAACGAAACTCAGCAGAAGAGCAACGGCGGCCGTGAGGGTACCGGTGAGTCCTAATGCAAGACCCTGAAAGTTCCACAGCAATCCCGAACCCGCCATTCCGAATGTGCCCAGGGCTGCCAGCATCAAGCCGAGAATGGAAGCCTGTGGTGCTTTGACCTTGAGTGGCTGACTGACGTCAGAGACTTCGAAGGGTGCGAGTCGCGGTTCAGGTCGAAGCAGAACGAAGCTGATCCCCAGCAGAACCAATGCCGTGACAGTGCTGGCAAGCCCCAGGGTGCGGCCCTGAAAATTCCAAAGCAAACCTCCGCCAGCAAGACCTGAAACCCCGAGGGTTGCCAAGGCAAGTCCGCTCAGGAAAGGTAAACGGTTGCGCATGACTCAGTTGCTCCGGTTTTGCGATGCGGCGTAAGCAACGGCTCCGCCAGTGATCACGGTGAGTAGGCCAGTGGTTAATAGAAAGCCCACAAACATGGCGAATCCAAGAACAGTACCCAGAAGGGACATTTTGATTCGCAGCATTTTCGCCTTCATCAACATCACCAACAGCAAGACCACGGTGGTCTTCAAGCCAGCGATCTTTGCAGCGCTGATGGGACAAAAAGGATTGATCAACACCGTCGAATGCCCTTGGTCGTCTTAATCGTTTCTGGAGTCTGGCGAAAACAAGCGCACACCGTGGGTGCGCAATTGATGAGGTCTAAGAAGCGACGGATTGGAAAAAAAAACGGGCCCTTGGGCCCGTTTCTTGAATGAAGTGCTGGATCAGCGACGACGGTTGCGTGAGCGCTGCTTCAGCTTGCGCTTGTACTTCTCGACTGGGGTCTCGTGGTGACGGATCCGACGCAGATCAGAAAAGATGCCGGCTTTGGCCACGGAGCGCTTGAAACGCCGCAACGCGGATTCAATACCTTCGTTTTCGCCGACTGTGACCTGACTCATCCGTTCCCCGAAAGAGAGCAATAAACTACAACTTTACCAGCCACCCTCTCCCCTTCACCACCAAGAGAAAGGTTTGCCTTGAACGTCTTGCATGACGCTTGTTGAAGAGATCTTGGCGCTTTCCAACTTCTGCTTTGGGATGGTTCCATTAGTCCGGTAGGCCTCCGTCTTGACCCTCACGCACTGCCCCCTGTGCATCGGTCTGGCTGTTCTTTCGGCCGTACGCTTCCTTGCCCACTGCGTCATGGCCGTTCAGCTTGAACGCAGCACAGCAGGGGAGTCGACCCATCCCGCCATGCTTCTGGGAACAATGTTTGAGCTCTGAGCGAGGGATTTCCACCTCAGGGATCCCTCGGATCAACCAGTTGCCAATAGGCCATGTCGGCTTTTTGGAGGGCCTTCTCATCGTCGTGAGCTTCGAAGCTGTAGAGGAGGTGAAGGATCCGGCCCCGATCCATGCCTCGGTCGTCCACTTCTTTCCATAAGCGAGAGCTGAGCACTGCATCACGCCACTCGAGCTGGGCGTCGACCAGGTCTCGCGTCATCGTGAAGTAGCTCTGACGGTCGTTGCGGAGCCGGTCTTCCGAGAAGCTCTGATGAACTGCTGGCTTCAGCAGATTGCGGATCGTTTGCGAGGCCGCCCTCAGCACCTTTGGCATTGTCGTCATCCGACTTAGCTCAGTTTGATTCGGCCGTCTTGGCTGACACGGAGTGAAATGCCTAGTCTGGAAGGATATTGAGTATTTGAACTCACTCCACTTGAACTGTATTGCTGATGACTTTTTGTAAACTCAAGCACGTTATTTTTTTACAGTCTCTACTTAAGCCAGTGGAAATACTTGTTATGGCTGCCGTCTTAGTGCCATTTTCCGCCCTCGTGATGAATGCATTTTCCGACGATTCGGAAGATGACTTCGATTTTCTCTAAATGGAATCCAAGCTCCTTGCCATGTTGGCTTTTGGTGCCGCCGTAATGACACTCTGGGCTTGGTTCATGGCGAATCTGCCGCAGATGGAGTCCGACCGTAACAAGCCTGACAACCGCCGTTGATGCGATAAGGCGCCAGATGTCCACGCAGGCATATCGTGCCACGAAAAAAAATTTTCTTTCCCAATTCCCGGGCGTGTGCATCGGTGAGTGGCAGTTTCAGCCAGCGTTCAGGTACTTGTCCCTCCAGCCTTGATCTGGCCTCAATGGCTTCTTTCCGCCGAAGTTTTTCCTCGCGGTCATTTTTGCGGTACACACCTTCAATCTGAAGTTCACGGGCACAGTTCTCACAGGCATTCACGGAGGGTTTGCGGCGTGCCTTGTTCAGCGACAACTTGTCGCTGGGGACTTCTCGCTCGGCTCCACAGCTGCAACGGCACCACCAATAGGCATTTCCTGCTTTGGTTCGCCGTTCGGACGCGCGAACCACGGTGAGTTTGCCGTAAACCTCGCCGATGCGGTCGCGTGGACTGGAGGGCATAGTCAGGCAGATTTCTGATCGGTGGAATTGTCCAAATCGGCGAATTTGGCTGCCATTGTTGGATTTCGGCGCGTCAACTTTTTAACGGTCACATCCTGTGCCTTGTCATTGGCGAGGCGCAGATTGCGATCAGCTCCCATCAGGGCGTCCTTGGTTTTTTGGAGGTGATCAATCGATTTATCGATTTCATCAATTGCTGTTTGGAAGCGTCTTGAGGCAAGGTCGTAATTGCGTGAAAAGGCTGTCTTAAAGGTTTCGAGATCGTTCTCAAAGTTGGTGACATCGATGTTCTGGGCCTTAACAAGAGCCAGTTCTGCTTTGTACTCCATAGATTTTAATGCAGCATTGCGGAGCAATGTGATGAACGGAATAAAGAATTGTGGGCGTATGATATAGGTCTTTGGAAAACGATGTGATACATCCACGATGCCTGAATTGTAGAGCTCGTTTTCAGGCTCAAGCAGGGAGACCAAAACTGCGTATTCGCAGTGTTTTTCGTTTCTGTCTTTGTCTAGCTCTTTGAGGAAGTCTTCGTTTTTCTTTTTTGTGGCTGTGGTGTTGGCTTCATTTTTCATCTCAAACATGATTGAGATAATTTCGTTGTTGAGATCGTCTTGGTCACGGAAGATGTAGTCGCCCTTGCTACCACTGCGCGCGTCGTTGTCTTTTTCGAAATAGGCTTTCGGAAAAGCAGCTGCTCGAATTCTGTTGAATTCGGTTTCACAGTGTTGTTCAAGGGTTTCACCCACCATTTTTGTCGAGAGTCGCGCTTTCATGTCGCGAAGGCGCTCAATGGCCTGATCACGATCACTGAGCTGGGCTTCGTAGCGCTCCTTCAGTGATTGTGATTCCAGTTGATGCTTCAGTTCCGCTTCTTTCAAGCCGCTTTGGAGCGCATCGCGTTGTTTCTCCATGGAACTCACCGCTTCATTCACGGCCAGCTGGCGCTGCATGGCACCAGCGTTCAACTGCGCTTGTAAGTCGCGCAGCTCATTGTCTTTTTGCAGCGTCATCGCCTGCATCTCTTTGGCGAATTTGGTTTCTGCTAGGCGTTGTTCCGTAGCCTGCTGCTCACGCATTTGCTGGAGTTCCACAGCAATACGATCCCGTTGCTTCTCTGCTTTGTTGACGGCATCTTTGATCGCTATCTCCTGATGCATTGCACTTTGCTTAAGGTGCGCTTCGAGTGTCTGCATCTCTCTATCTTTTTTGGCAACAGCCAATTCGATGGCATTGCGTTTGTCTTGTTCCGCTAAAGCAAGTCGCTTATTGAGTTGTTGCTCAAAATCTCGATCCCTCACCTGTTTCAGGATGTCGGCATACCCGGCCTCATCCACCTTGAAGGCTGTGTTGCAGTGAGGGCAGGTGATTTCGTGCATGTCTGACGATTTGTGTTGAACGTTCGCGCTACGTGATGGAATTTTATCGGGATTTGGCTAACACGAGTTCAGTCCACTGGTTCCTGCCATGCCCGATTGGATTGATCCACGCTCCCTGCTCGACAACTTGATCGTCGTCAGCATTGTGGCTCTGGCTGCCGTCGGATTCGTCGCCGGCATTAAAGAAATGATCATGGATCTGAGCAAACTCCGTCGCGCCAAGGTTTAAGCAGCCTTCAGCCTTTCAGTCCGAATCGCAGTGCGGCTAGTCTTGCGGCATTCACACCAAGATCCGAGTCGCCAAGACGCGACTCGGAACGTGCCTGGATCTGGCTGTTGTCACAATCGGCGAACAACTCGAGATCGTCCACAAAACCAAAGAAGGCGCTTCTGGCTTCCGCATGGAGGTAGGTGTCGGTTTGTTTGACCACAACTGTCCGGGGGGATTCCTGCACCAACCCACTCAGCCGGTTGAGCTCCGCACTTGGTTCGCAGCTCTCCCAGATTTCGGTGGCGCAATGAGCGGTCGTTTTGCAGTCGCGCAGCGATCCGTTGCTGACGCCTAGATCATCAGGGACTGGCCCGACGAGATGGAACAAGATCCAGATAGGAGCTAGTAGGCCCGCAAGGAATGTCACTGGTCTTTACTGGAACGAGGGCTCCAGTTGAGCATCCAAATCCAAAGGCCGAAAAGGGTCCCGACCGGTAGTGCAATCACCACCATCTGGTTGACGACGAACTGCCGCACCTCAGGATCCACGGATGTGCTGATTGGAGTTCAACAGGCCACTTACGCTTTCCTTTAGCCATCATGGTATGTGTTGCTGGGGAAAGATGACGAATCCGGGCTGGATAGTGCTCGCATGGTTAGTGGTCGCGCTGGCTTCTGCCATCAAGTTTTGGTCATTGACGCGTCCCTATCGAAGCAAAAAGGCTTTTTCCAGTACACAGACGGTTAAAGCGCGTGAACGTCTGGAACGTCGCTGGCGAAAAGACAGCAAGGTGTAAGGCTATTTATCAGCAATCACCCACGCAGTTGCAGCTCTCTGGCGCACATAAAGGTCGGCAAGTTCTCTTGCGAGAGCTTTCAACGTATCCATATCACTAGTGTCCTCGATGGATCGCTTAATCGATTCAGCTTCGAATTGCTGAGGCAGGCTCAGGTCCACAGTTCATCAGATAACTTTACCAATCGTAACAAAGCGTTATTTCGGGTGTGAGCTGATTGCCGCTCGTGAACGAGCTATTTCCTTTTGCCAAGCCAGCAGCAGGTCTTTGGTGATCTCCTGAAGTTCTTTCACATCGGTGATCGAACTGATATCTCGACTGCGCTGTTCCAAGTCGAATTGTTGGCCAAGTGTCAGAGCAATGGGCTCCATGGTGACTTCGGCAAGTTCGGCTAAAGGTATCGGCCTAATCCTGGTATGTCGTAACAATGGGTACGTTTCCCGGCCGATGTGTTCTGTCACGTACATGGCTTTGATGACAGAACATTGCTTGTCGTTGTGTTTTGACCTTTCGAATATCGATTTTTTCTCAGGATGGATCCATTGAAGCAGCTTTATGCACTTTTCTTGGTCGCAACATCTTGAGCTGGCCCGATCTATTGAAACCGCTGGAGATCAAGATTGCGGTGCTGCTCTAGCACTGATGGGTGTGGGAATGGTCCTTCTGCTAAGTGACCTGGAACACGAAATGCATCAAACACCGATGGTTAAACGACGACATCCCTAACGGTGTCACTCTGTATTGCCTACATTCCGGGACAGAGATGGGTAGAGCTTTGGATGGTTCTGGACAAAAACTCGAGAGACGCTACCGAATGGAGGTTTGGAAAGAAACTGTTTATTGGATGCAATCGCGATGTAGCGATTTAGAGGAGCTGGATCGTGAGCGCGACGCAGTTTCGATTTATACCGAATTTCGTTTGAAAGGTACGACCTGAAATCGAAATCAGTTTCAGGTTTCAGCCACAGGTAGTGAAACAGCCACTAGAAGAGCTATTCCGATTTCGGTTACAGCAATCAGAAGTTCAGTGAAAATCCCCATGCTCAATTGCGGTTCTCTTCGATAGGCGGCATGTCGCTAGGTCTCATAAGGGCGAAGACAACAGCAGCCGTCAGGACGATCCCAATGCCAAACATGGCAATTATTGAGGTTGTGTAATCGCCCATGGATTGGTTTCGAATGAGCTCATATTACATGATTGTAACGCTCTGTAAAGAATTTCTCGGGTGGCGTTCCCTAGCTGGCTGAAGTCGTGAAATTTGTCTGGCCCAGCAACTCCTCTCCACGGCGATGGATCTCCCTGGCGTAGTCGGTCCACGCCCCCTGCCCCCAGTACCGAAAACAACTGGTTTCCAGCAGCAGCACATGCAGTAACGACTCCTGATAAGCCCTTGTGCGGGTAGCGGTGGGGTCTGCGGCTACTGATGGGTCGAACTGCGCATGAAACTGAGCACTGAGTTGATTCATGGGGCCCAGAACATTCGCGTAACCCTCGACCCAGCTCAGGTTGTTGGTCCAGGACGCACCCTCCATGTTGAAGTTGGTGTCGTCAGCCATCAGTTTGCTGATGGTCTCTTCCAGCCCTTCCGCTGAGGTGTTGTCGCCAAGTTCACTCCAAAGGCGGTGTTGTTGCACCGCCTGGATGGTGGGGAAGTGGTGATGATTCACTCCGATGCGCTCCAGGGCTTCGATGTATTCACTGCCGTTGATGGCTGCGGTGCCCTTGGGGTTGTCACGGATGTGGTGATTGGCCTGCCGGAATGCCTCCGGGAATTCATTCATCATCACCCCGCCATTTTCTCCATCGGCAATCTGGCTCACCAGTGATGGCACCTCGATGTCTCCAAGGCGTTGCGGTGCGCAACCCAATGCCTCGTAATAAGGCTGCATCTGGCCCACAAGTTTCGTGTCAGACCCCTGGGTTTTGATCAATGCCGTCATGCTGATCTCTTCGCCTTGACTGTTCCTGGCGAGAAGTTGATTGGGAACGAAGCATTGGCTGCGTTGCAGTGGGCTGCCGTCCGTGCACTCAACGCTGTGCTCCTGCACCAGGAGCCACTGATATCCCGCTTCCTTAAGGGCTTTGATGAATTCGAACAGGGTGTCTGGATGGTTCGGTAGCGCCATCTCCGGTGGGGAGAACCCCTTGATTCGCTCCAGTGCAGCGCTGCCAAAACAGGCCGCGAACTGCTGTTGCCAGGCGCTGATTTGCAGTTTCAGGTCTGGGATGGGCGTGGATGGAGCCACGGCATGGCTCCAGAAAGTGCCAAGCCACTCCACGTGCCCCTGCATCAAAGGATCACAGGCGAGGTAATGGAGTGCATCGCCAATGTCGCGACGCCCCATCTGCTCGATTCCCCAGAGCAGATTGCCCGAGTAATCGAGCATGATTCTTGGGCTGCAGCCCTCTTTGATCAGTCCCGGCAGCAGGTCGGCAAGACGCCGATAGCAGTGTGCGAATGGTTCGGCGTTGTGGTTATCACCCTCATTGGGGTGATCCAGCATGTATTGGAGATGGGAAATCAAGTTGTTGTTCGCTCCCGCCGGCACCGTCGGTTGATGCATGTGGAGAGCGCAGGCAAAGCCGGAATGCAGGTGTTCAAGATCGATCGCACTGTTCGACCAGACCTGCCGTTGTTTCAGCATCACAGCAGCAACTTCCGCTTCTCGTCCGCTGATCGGTGGACAGCCTGTCATTGCACTCCGCTCGTGATTACCAGCCGGCACGCGGTGTTTGGCGCAGCATGCCTTCCCAATGATCGCGCCAGGTTTGCTGATCGCCAATGCCGGCTAGGAGTTCAACTTCAGCAGGCGCCTGATCCAACCGATGCCTCCAGCGGGTGATGTCTTCGGCTTGATCAAGCCAGGTGCCCATCACGTCGTGACGAATTGCCTCGCCATCCCAGTGATGTTGGTCGGCCATGTTTTGTGACCAGTGCATCAATTCATCGAGGCTCAGTGGCCTGAAGCCCATGATTGTGAGACCTGTGATCTGCTCGAGTTCAAAGCGACGTAGAACGTCTCCTAGGCCAAAAAAGTGAAGAAGGATCATTGAGCTGATCACTTTTGTGTGAAATTTATGAGTCTTTTTCCGGCTGAACTGTTCAGGTTGATGGCCTTTGCCTTCGGAAAAATTTCAGTTTGATTAACAGGCAGGGATTGGCACTCGA
>QCSL01000046.1 GCA_003209165.1 Synechococcus sp. AG-670-B23
GGATTCGCAAAAAGAATAGCTATTGCAAATTTGGCTGCAATACCTATTCTTAAAAGCAGACAGATTCCTATTGCCGTTACCTACAGTGATAATCTTGCTACTAAAGAAGATTCGCCACTAGCTGAGCTCTATCGAAGCCTTCTTTGGCACGCCGATGCAATGGTCTATCCATGTCAAGCGATGGCAGAGCTGGGAAGACCCTGGTACAACAAAAACAAAAAACCAACAGAATGGATCATTGAAGATCCATGTCAAACAAAAGAAGCACCATTCAAAGATCTTACAAAACAAAAACCATGCAGAATTATCTGGTTCGGACATCAAGCCAATGCACGTTACCTTTTCGAGCAGATACCTTTACTAACAGAGAAATGCAATTCGTGGGACTTGTTCGAACTTACTATTTTGGGCGACGAACAGACTGCGAAAATTGCTCAAAAAATACTATCAAAATGCAAATCAAAGAGACCATGGATATTCCGCTTTACCCGATGGGATACCTCCAAGCAACCCAAACAACTACAAACGGAGCTTGAGAGGGCCCATATTGCAATTATCCCATCAGACGAGAAAAACTCAAGAAAATCTGCAGCCAGCCATAACAGAGCTGTGGACGCCGTTATGGCTGGCTGCATGACCATTGCCTCGCCCCTAACCAGCTATTGCGAACTTCATAAGGTTCTACTGCTTACAAATGATTTCCCAAGAAGCCTAAAAGAAGGCATCATTCAATACGAACGATTAACAAACAAGTGGACTGGACTAAGGCTGGAGCATCTTTCGCGCTTTTCCAAAACGCACAATAATAGAAAATGGGAAGAATTTTTTATTAAAATGAGCACCCACTAATTTATTTCCCACCTAGACGTACACCATCACCTCCGAGACAAATTTCTACACCTCAGATAAAGGCCCGACGTCTAACGGACGCCAGGCCAACAGACGAATTCAGACAACACAATCAATCAGCTTTATCGAGCTTGACCGGTGTGAGCTCGGCAGCTCCTATTTTGGTTTCGAGCACGTTTTCAAGACCTTCGAGGTCCTCATCAGTGATCTTGGTCTGCATAGGGCAGTGCTTCGGTCCGCACATTGAGCAAAACTCAGCCTGCTTGTAGATATCAGCAGGCAGGGTTTCGTCGTGATACTCCTTGGCCCGCTCAGGGTCCAGGGACAGCTCAAACTGCTTGTTCCAGTCGAAGTTGTAACGGGCCCGGCTGAGCTCATCGTCGCGGTCACGAGCACCGGGGCGGTGGCGTGCGATGTCTGCCGCGTGAGCAGCGATCTTGTAGGCGATCAAGCCCTCCCGCACATCTTCGGCATTGGGCAGGCCAAGGTGCTCCTTCGGGGTCACGTAACAAAGCATCGCTGTGCCATGCCAACCGGCCATGGCCGCCCCGATGGCCGAAGTGATGTGGTCGTACCCGGGGGCAATGTCGGTGACCAGGGGGCCGAGAACGTAGAAGGGCGCTTCACTGCACTCCTCCATTTGCTTCTTCACGTTGAACTCGATCTGATCGAGAGGAACGTGGCCGGGACCCTCCACCATCACCTGCACGTCGTGCTTCCAGGCGCGACGGGTCAGTTCACCGAGGGTGTGCAGTTCGGCCAGTTGAGCAGCGTCGGATGCATCGTGCTGGCAACCGGGGCGCAGTGAGTCTCCGAGCGAGAAGGTGCAGTCGTATCGCTTGAAGATCTCGCAGATGTCGTCAAACCGCGTGTATAGCGGGTTCTGACGGTGGTGGTACAGCATCCACTGGGCCAAGATGCCGCCGCCGCGGCTGACAATGCCGGTGATACGCCCCTTCACCTTGGGCAGGTGCTCAATCAGCAGGCCGGCGTGGATGGTCTGGTAGTCAACTCCCTGCTGGCAGTGTTTCTCGATGATGTGGAGGAAGTCGTCCTCATGAAGCTTCTCAATCGAGCCGTGGACGCTCTCAAGAGCCTGATAAACGGGTACTGTGCCGATCGGAACAGGAGATGCACCGATGATCGCGGTGCGCACCTCATCAAGGTTGACGCCACCGGTGGAGAGATCCATCACGGTGTCGGCGCCGTACTTGACCGCCAGCTTTAGCTTGTTCACTTCCTGGGCGGCATCCGACGCATTAGGGGAAGCGCCGATATTGGCGTTCACCTTGCACTTGCTGGCGATGCCGATCGCCATAGGCTCCAGATTGGCGTGGTTGATGTTGGCCGGAATGATCATTCGCCCCCGGGCCACTTCTTCCATCACCAGCGACTCGGGCAGCTTCTCCCGCTTCGCCACATGGGCCATTTCTTCGGTCACCACGCCCTGACGGGCGTAATGCATCTGAGAGACGTTTGCCTGACCCTTGCGGGACTCAACCCAGGAAGCGCGCATGATCTGAGGTGCGACGGACAGCCCAGGGGTCGACGATTGGACGTGGATCACGCTCAAGCACTTCCCTGCGCCGGCATGACCCGGAATCAGGTTCGGAGGGTGTGATCTCAGTCTGGGTTCATGGTGAAACCCAGACACCCCTAGTGATCCATTAACGCTAGCAAGAGTTGCTCAAGGCCCGTTCAGCTTGCTTGCAAACCATTGAGCACAGCAGCCACCACTCGGTGGTCGCTGTCCTGCTGCAGGGATTGCAACAGGCCTCTCGCCTTTGGCCCGATGGGGTCGCTACCCCCTTCACGAACAATCCGACTGAGGATCTCGGCTCCACTGACCCGCACGATGGCGTCAGCATCAGCGATGGCCATGGTGGCCAGCTCCAGCAGCCAGGTGAGATCGATCTCCGGCTGCTCTGCCAACGCGGACAAAATGCTGCAGCGCACCAACCAGGCGTTGTCCGACACGAAAGCCGAGAGCAACAGTGGCCAAGCCCGCTCTACCCCATAACTGGCTAGGGCATTTGCCGCTTCAGCGCGCACATTTGGGTCCTCATCGGCTGTGATCAACGCACTCAGAACATCCCAACCCTGCTCCGTGCGCTTGTAGCCCAGGCCGCTGCAACTCAAGGAGCGCACCAGAAAGGGCTTTTGCTCTGTGCCCAGCACTAGTAGCGGCACCGCCTCAGCATCCGAACAATGACGGAGCTGGGTGATCGCCGGCATCGCCTTCACCGGATCTCCACTGGCGATGGCCAGGCGCACCGCATCGAGATCAGGCCTTTGCGGATCGGACTCACTCATGGGTTGCTGCCGGGGGTGCGTGCACGCCGAAGGTCAGACAACAGCCTGGCGCGGCGGCGCTGCCGACCGAGAGCGCTGCTGATCATGAGACCCGAACCCACCAGCACCGCCGGAAGCACCTGCACCCGATCTTTCCCCTGGCGCTGCTGTGTGGCAAAAAGCGCGAGCAAGATCAGCAGCGGCGCCCCGAGGGAGACCCAAATCACCGCACGACGTTGGTTCATGCCGATGTGTTCTCCGCGATCCAAGCCAGCACAGTGGCCGTAAGAACCGCAATGCCAACACCAAGAGCGTCTTCCTCCAGCGCAAAAGCTCCGTTATGCAGCGGTGCACACCCTTCTGGCCCAGCCACCCCTAGCCGAACCATCATTCCCGGCACATCACGCAGCAGTTCAGCAAAATCTTCGGCCCCCAGAGAGGGTTGCTGCACCGGCAGTACCTTGTCGCTGCCCAGACAATCCACAGCACAACGTTCCAGCAAGGTCGTGAGCTGCGGATCGTTGTGAACAGGCGGGGCAATGCAGCGGTAGTTCACCACAGCCGTGCCGCCTCCGCTGGCACAAATCCCCTTCACCGTTTCACCGATCCAAGCTGGAAGCTGGGCGTGCTGCTGCACATCCAGACAACGCACCGTGCCCAGCAAACGCACTTGATCGGCAATCACGTTGAAGGCACGACCACCCTCCACCTTGCCGAAACTGATCACCACCGGCTGCAAAGCATTCAAGCGGCGGGCGATGGTCTGCTGTAGCTCCGTGATCACCCGAGCCGCAAGCCAGACAGCATCCACCGACTGATGGGGGCGCGCGCCATGGCCGCCTTCGCCCTGCACGAGGATCTCCAACTCACCTGCCGCCGCGGTGAGACAGCCCCGCCGGATTCCCACCGTGCCCACTGGCATGTTCGGGACCACATGCAAGCCATACAAAGCGTCGAGGCCCTCCACCGCCCCTGCGTCCCGCATCCACACCGCCCCCTGAGCCAGCTCTTCGGCGGGTTGAAACAGCAAACGAACCCGGGCCGCCAAGCTCGGCTCCTGGGCCAGCAACCGCGCCACCCCTAAGCCAGTGCAGGTGTGCAGGTCATGGCCGCAGGCATGCATCAGACCCTGACGCGTCGAGGCATAGGGCAACCCCGTGCGCTCTTCCACCGGCAGGGCATCCATATCCACCCTCAACCCCACCGTCGGTCCTTGATCCGGCCCCAATTCAGCCACTACGCCCGTGCGGCCGACCCCCTCGCGCACACGCCAACCCAGCTGACGCAACTCCCCAGCCACTAGAGCAGCGGTCTGGTGTTCTTCACCACTGAGTTCGGGATGGGCATGCAAGTGCCGGCGTAGCTCCAGGAGGTCAGGCAGCTCCCTACTTAGGCGATCAGAAATGGCCTGCGCTTGAGTCATCTCAGGACGCCTCCAAAGCCAGGAACGCCATTAGATCTGCCGTAGGCTGCGGCGGCCAGCGGCGTACCTGCTGCAGCCAGTCGGCCTGGCGATAACGCTGATCCAGCCCCGCTGCCGCGGCCCAGTGGCTTTCAGCTTCACCACTGGATCCTTCGCGCCAGAGCAGGCCGCTGAGGGCCGCCCGAGCATCAGCAAACAAGGGGTAGCGGCGGATCAGCTTGCGCAATTCCGCCTCCGCCCAATCGAGGTCTCCCGCCTGCCAGGCCGCCAGGGCCTCGCTGGAGCGGGCCATTGCAAAGCCAGGGCGGGCAAGGGAAGCCTGACCGTAGAGAATTCGAGCCTCAGGCCAATCCCCTTGCGAGCCACGCACATTACCCAGGTTGTAAAGGGCTGAGGCATCATGCGGCTCCCGCTCCAGGATCCAGAGATAGTCGTGCGCGGCAGCGGACCAGTCCTGGAGGGCCTCCTCTGCCGTGCCCCGGTTCAGGTGCGGGTCGCTTTCCTCAGGAGCCAGAACGATCGAGGCGCTCTGGTCTTCGATCGCCCCATACGCATCCCCAAGAGCCAGACGCACATTGCCGCGGTTGCTAAGAGCAGCCGCATCCTGAGGCGCCTGCTCTAGGAGGCGGTCCCAGAGGGGCAGCGCCTCCGCAAAATCCCCTTGACGGCTCGCCGTCAGCGCCTGCTCGTAGAGCCCCTGCAGATCAAGGGCCTGCACGGGCAACGCCATCAGCAGACTCAGCATCAGAACCAGGAACCGATTCATGCCGCCTCCGCCAGATGGCTGCGGGCCGCATCTGTGACCATCCGGCCGCGGGGTGTGCGCATCAGCAACCCCTGTTGCAGTAAAAACGGTTCCACCACTGTCTCCAGAGTGACGGGGTCATCGCCGAGAGCCGCCGCCAGAGTCTCAAGGCCCACCGGGCCGCCACCGTGGTGGTCGATCAGCAGCTGAAGCAAGCGGCGATCGCTTGCATCGAGGCCGCGATGGTCAACGCGATGCAGACTCAGGGCCTCTCCCACCAGGGCCTGATCAATGGCTCCAGCGCTAACGCCACTGCCGCGCACGCTGGCCACATCCCGCACCCGACGCAACAACCGGTTGGCAATCCTGGGCGTACCGCGGCAGGAGGCCGCAATGCTGCTGAGGGCCTCCGGAGTGAGGGTCACACCGATCAGCCCAGCAGTGCGCTCCACGATCGCTTCCAGGTCATCCTGGCCATAAAACTCCAACCGCTGGATCAGGCCGAACCGATCCCGGAGCGGGGAGCTCAGCGATCCTGCGCGGGTGGTGGCCCCCACGAGGGTGAAAGTCGGCAAGTCGAGAGAGCGGGTCCGTGCCGTGCTGCCCTTGCCCACTGTGAGATCGAGGCGACGATCTTCCATCGCTGGATAGAGCAGCTCCTCCGCCACCCGACTCAGGCGATGAATCTCGTCAATGAAGAGCAGATCACGGGGCTGCAGGTTGACTAAAAGACCAACGATGTCGCGCGGGCGTTCCAAGGCTGGCGCACTGGTGACCTTGCACTGCACCCCCATTTCTTCGGCCAACACCATGGCCATAGTGGTTTTGCCCAAGCCCGGCGGGCCATAGAGCAGCACATGATCAAGGGCATCACCACGACCCAACGCCGCTTCCACTGCAATGCCCAGTACCTGCTTGAGCTCGCTTTGACCGATGTAGTCGTCCAAGCGCTGGGGCCGAAGCTTTTCTTCCGGCCGACTCACCACCTCTTCAGGGGCCGACTGGGGGTCCACCAGCGCTTCGGGCCGGCGTGGTGGCTTGCGACCGGAGGTGGAGGAGACAATGGCCATGCGGGCAGGGTACCCAGACCTGGATAGGGTCGGAAGACGCAGCAGCAGCCATGGCCAAGGGAGGAGCGAAAAAAGCAGCCGCAGCTGCAGCAAGGGCCGCAGCCAATCGGATGTTGGCTGACAACCGTCAGGCCCGGCACCAGTACGAAATCCTCGAAACTTTGGAAACAGGCATTGAGCTGGTGGGAACCGAGGTGAAGTCGATCCGCAACGGCAAAGCCAACCTGCGCGATGGCTTCTGCCTGATCCGGAATGGGGAACTCCAGTTGCACAACGTGCACATCTCACCGCATACCCACGCCGGCAGCTACTTCAACCACGACCCGCTGCGCACCCGCAAGCTGCTGGCCCATCGCCGTGAAATCGACAAGCTGCGCGGTTTGGTAGATCAGAAAGGGCTCACGCTGATTCCCCTCAACATTCACCTCAAGGGGTCCTGGATCAAGCTCACCATTGGCCTCGGCAAAGGCCGCAAGTTGCACGACAAGCGCGCCGCCGAAAAGGAGAAGCAGTCCAAAAAAGATGTGAAAGCAGCGATGGAGCGCTACTGATCGAGCGGGTCCACCCGGCAGGACAGGGTGAACAGAGCTGATGAGACCCCCTCATTGGTAATCAGCACCTGCAAGGGCGAGCCCGCCTCCGCTGCAATCCGAACCACCCGCAGAGGGCCGCGCTGCTCCATCACCTGGCCTTTGGCACCGAACACCATCATCTGCATCAGCGGTGTGCCGTTGATGCCCAAGGCCAACGCATCACCTGCCGCCACCTCTACCAGCACCAGACGAACGCCACCGGCAGGAATGCGCAACGACGCGTTGGTGGGTTCCAGGTGGCGCGCCGTGAGCCGCACGATCTCGACGTTACCGAGGCTTTGCATCGCCGCTGCAATCCAAAGCTGACGAAAAGGTTCGGCAGGCTTTCCGCCGTGAATGGACCCTGGCAGCAGCGCCTGGGACCCAGCACTCACCAGGTGCTCCAACACTTTTGGATGCACGCCCTGTTCCAGCAGCGCCTGACGCGGCTGCTCCCAGTCCCCTGCCCTCAGACGCCCCAACAGAGCCCGAATCGCCGGCGGCAGCTGCTCAATCCGGGCCAACCATCCCTCTGCAATCTCGGTCCAGACCCGACGCAATGGCTCATCAACCAGCGACTCCGAAGGAAGGCTGCCGCCACGCTGAGGGAATCGGCGCAGCAGACTTGCATTTACAAGTTTGTGGAACCAGCCGCGATTCACTTGAAGCGCCTGCAACCGGCTGAATAGCTGCTGGCGTTGATCCAGCTCCGCCGGCGGCAATTTGACGGCAGGCTGCTGAGCCGCCCCATCCCTGTTTGTACCAGATTCCTTGACTACGAAGGAGGTGCGCGGGATCAAAAACCAACCAATGGCGGAACCCACCAATGCCGACAAGGCCAACGCCATCACGACAGGCCAGATGCGACCCTCGGCACCTTGATCGCGGGCCCTCGCCCGTCTGTTCCTCGGCGGGAGAGTGAGCTCTGGCTCTGACGCGGGCAACACAACCGACTCCAAGGCCTTCAGCACTTCAGAAGCGGTGCCAAAACTGCTCTCCGGTGTCTTGAAGAGCAGGCGCTCCAGCACTTGACGGAATGCCGCCTCCAGCTCCAGGCCCTCTGGCCAGCCCCCGTCCTCGCCTGCCGAACCACTGAGCAACATCAGGGCGGTGACCCCCAGGTCATGCAGATCCCTCCAGGCAGCAACCTCTGCGTTAGCGCCCTGTCGCTGCATGAGGCCACCCTCCAGCAGCACGGGCAGTCCATCACTGCGGCGACGCAGAAGATGGCGGGGTTTCACTCCACCGTGCACCAGCCCGCAGCTATGCAGCACCGCCAGAACCGGCAGGATCTGGCGCAGCAACGTCAACACCTCGCCAGCTCCGAAGCGCCTTTGACGCAGCAGGACGTCGCAGGCGACGCCTTCCTGCCAGTCGCGCACGAGCCAGAGGACCCCATCGAGCTCGAACGACTCGCCGCAGCGGGGCAACTGGGGATGCAGCAGCGACTGCAGCTGCGGCCAGACTTCCTTGACTCGCGCCTGGGCGGCCGGGATCTCCAACTGGCGCATGGCCACCGGCAGATCACCGGCCATCACATCCACGGCGCGCCAGAGGGATCCCTGCAGGGGATCGGGCCCACTAAAGCGCTCCTCCAGCCGGTAACGCTCCTTTAGCACCGTGCCGGAACCGCTCAAGGGATTCAGCCGCATCGATGGGCTGATGGTACCGATGGTTTGCAGCACCCCCTAAGGTCCGCAGAAGATTGGTCGGGCTCGTGCTGCTGGACACTCTGCTCGCGGTGCGGCGCCGCAGCAAAGCCTTGCTTGCGCCGCTGGAGCCGGAAGATCTGATGCTCCAGGGGATGGCGGATGCCAGCCCGCCCAAATGGCATTTAGGCCACACCACCTGGTTCTTTGACACCTTCGTGCTGCAGCCCTATTCGCCTGGACACCAGCCCTGCGACCCGATCTGGAGCTATCAGTTCAACTCTTATTACGAAGCCGTCGGTGCCCGCCATCCCCGGCCGCAGCGGGGCCTGCTGAGCCGCCCGGCCATCGACGCAATACTGGCCTGGTGCCAACGGGTGGATGCCGGGCTGGAGTCACTGCTGCAGGACCCACCTGAGGGGGTTGAGGCCCTAGTGCAGCTAGGACTGCAGCACGAGCAGCAGCACCAGGAACTGCTGCTGATGGATCTGCTGGATGGCTTCCACCGCCAGCCGTTGGAACCCGTCTACAACCCAGAGGCTGAGCTGACCCTGGCCATGGGGGAAGAGCAATGGCTGGCCTGCACCGGCGGTTTGGCGGAGATCGGCCATCGGGGCGACGGGTTTCACTTCGACAACGAGACGCCGCGGCATCGGGTATGGCTAGAGCCGTTTGAGCTAAGCAACACCCTGGTGAACAACGCCGCCTACGCCGCCTTCATCGCTGACGGGGGCTATCAACGCGCCGAACTGTGGATGAGTGAAGGCTGGGCGCTGGTGCAACATCACCAGTGGCAAGCTCCGCGCTACTGGCAGGAAGACAACGAAGAGTTCACCCTGGCGGGCCGCCGCCGCCGTGACCCCCAGGCACCGGTGCGGCATCTGAGCTGGTTCGAGGCCGACGCCTATGCCCGCTGGCGCGGTGCCCGTCTCCCCACTGAAGCTGAATGGGAGTACGCCTGTGGCCTGCATGGCAGCGCCATGCAGCACGCCCACCGGGTGCTGTGGCAGTGGACCGCGAGTGCTTACAGCCCCTATCCCGGGTTTCGCCCGGTGGAGGGGGCCATCGGCGAATACAACGGTAAATTCATGAGTTCCCAGATGGTGCTGCGGGGCAGCAGCTGGCTCACACCCCCGGGCCACGAACGCAACACCTACCGCAACTTCTTTGCGCCAGCGAGCCGCTGGATGGCCGCTGGCATCCGTTTGGCCCGATGAGCATCACTCTTATAGACCTCCACCCATCCCCTGCGGATCTGCAGCAACTGGTGCAGGAAGGCTTGCGGCGCAGCCCTCGGCAGCTCCCGGCCTGGCTGCTCTACAACGACGAAGGATCCCGGCTGTTCGCCGAAATCTGCCGGCAACCCGAATACACGCTCACCAACCGGGAGATCACCCTGCTGGAATTACATGCTGATGCCATCGCAGCCGCCACGGGGCCAGGATTGGTGGTGGAATTCGGCATCGGCAACGCTCGCAAAGTTGATCCGCTGCTAACAGCCCTCGGCAGCAACATCTTCGCCGCGCTGGACATCAGCTACAGCGCACTAGAGGAGGCCCTCTCCGGTCTTGCAGCCCGGCACCCAAACACCGCCATGGTGGGCATCTGCTGTGACCACAGCAGCATGAAAGAGCTGCCAGCACATCCCGCCCTTGAAGGACATCGGCGCATCGGCTTCTTCCCCGGTAGCTCCCTAGGCAACTTCACCCCAGAGGAGGCTCTGGCCTTCCTGCGCAATGCACGGCAGCTGCTTGCCGGAGGGCCGCTGTTGCTGGGACTAGATCAACCGCGGGCCCCGGCCCTGATGGAGGCCGCCTACGACGATGCCGCCGGCGTCTCCGCCGCCTTCGCCCGCAACCTGCTGCAGCGGCTCAACCGCGACCTACAAGGCGATGCCGATCCCAAGCAATTTCGCTATCGAGCCCGCTGGCAAGCACAGCAGCAGCGCATCGAAATGGCTCTAGTGAGCACCCAGGATCAAATCGTCCACCTAGCCGGCGAGGCCTGGTTCTTCCGCAACGGCGACGCCTGGATCACCGAATACAGCGTCAAATACTCCCCAAAAGCTGCAGCCGAGCTCGCGACCCAAGCCGGCTGGCGGATTGAACGACGCTGGGAGGATCCACACCAGCAAATGGCTCTGCATCTGCTTCTGCCGGCAGACTGATCCCACTGATGAAGCCCAAGAGCTCATGACGGCATGAAAACAGACGAACGACGTCAGGCGATCAAGCAGCAGCGCGAACAGCTGATCCAAGACCTGGAAGCGGTGTACATGGCGGCCTTTGATCGCCTGGGGCAACTGGAAGGTGCCGTGGGGGAAGTCAAAGCAGCGCAGCTCACCCAGATGATCCTCAACTCCAAAACAGCCGCAATCGAGCCACTGGAAAAAGAAATCGAAAAACCCCTGATCACCACCCCAGGTGAGGCATGAGTAACTGGCTGGAGCAATTAGAGCGGGAACTGGACGCCAGACTCTCGTCTTTTCTGCGAAAAAACCCCGTCCAGGCCCACCTTTTCAGTGAGCAGCACTTAAAAGATCGGGCCGGTGCCCTGCAACGTCAACGCCAACAACTGCAAAACGAAGCAAAGCAGCAACGCCAACAGCTGCTGCGACTGGCTGAGGACGTGCGGGCCTGGCACAGCAGGGTCGACCGGGCCAAGGCAGCCGGGGCAGCTGATCTGGCCGAGCGGGCCGAACAACACCTGAATATCCTGATGAACCAGGGACGCGCCCTTTGGGCCGACCTAGAGGATTTGGGCCGCCGCTTCAACGAGGTGGAGCTACAGCTGGATGAGCTTCGCCAGCAACAGAAAACTCCAAGTCCTTCAACACTTGAGAAGGATTGGGCATTGTTTGAAGCAGAACAAGAGCTGGAACAGCTGCGCCGCGACGCTGGACTGAATTAATTAGCTCAGGCCTTGGGAGCAGGGGGCTCAAGGCTGACACCCTCGGGCGGCGGGGTGGGATCTGGATCGGCGATGAGCATATGCTGCAGCACGATCTCTGGTCGCTCACTGTCGCGCCAGCGGATGCGATAGGCGGGCATTTTGGTGCCTCGGCTAGTGGTCTGCTCCACAGGCTCCATTACCCATCCCCGGCGGGAACGGCCCTGGGGATTCCGCTTGACCACGGCATCAGCGTGCTTGAAGCGAAACCCGACGCGTTCTCCACTCATGAGGATTGGACCATGCCACTCCACCCATTATTCCACTGAGGGTGATTCACCATTGCGGGATTCCGGCCGCAGCAGCGGGAAGGCGATCACATCTCGAATCGAGGGGCTGTCGGTGAGCAGCATTACCAGCCGGTCGATGCCGATCCCCAGACCTCCCGTGGGGGGCATGCCCACCTCCAGGGCCATGACGAAATCCTCGTCTAACCCCTGGGCTTCCAGATCGCCCGCCGCCTTGCGCGCCTGCTGGGCCTCCAGGCGTTGGCGTTGATCCACAGGATCGGTGAGTTCACTGAAGGCATTGGCATGCTCGCGGCCAACAATGAACAACTCGAAGCGTTCCACCAGGCCGGGCTTACTGCGATGAGGCCGGGCCAGGGGCGAAATCTCCACTGGATAATCGGTGACGAAGGTGGGCTGAATCAGGGTCGTCTCTACCGCTTGCTCGAAGGCTTCATTGAGCAGACGGCCCACTGAGTCGGCCAGTTCAGGCGCATGCAGGCCCTTGGCAGTCATCGCCGCAGCCGCCGCTTCCCGACTGCTGTAGCTGTTGAAATCAAGCCCCGTCACGTCCTGCACGAGCTCGTGCATCGTGGCGCGCCGCCACGGCGGTGCCAGATCAATGTTGGTTCCCTGGTAGGTGATGGTGGTAGTGCCGCAGCCCTCTTCACACACCACGGCGATCATCTGTTCGGTGAGCTCCATCATCCCGATGTAATCGCTGTAGGCCTGATAGATCTCCACCGAGGTGAACTCGGGGTTGTGGCGGGTGCTAACCCCCTCATTGCGGAAGATCCGGCCCAGCTCATACACCCGCTCAAAGCCGCCCACCACCAAGCGCTTCAAGTGCAACTCCGTCGCAATCCGCAGGGTGAGGGGCAGATCGAGGGCGTTGTGGTGGGTCTCAAACGGCCGCGCGTCAGCCCCACCGGGTTCGCTCTGAAGAACGGGAGTCTCGATCTCGAGAAAATCCCGCTGATCGAGCCATCGGCGAATGCCGCTCACCAAGCGAGCCCGGCGCCTGAACGTCTCCCGGCTATCAGGGGACACAACCAGATCCAGATAGCGCTGGCGGTAGCGCTTTTCCACGTCGGCCAGACCATGCCACTTATCGGGGAGGGGCTGCAGCGCCTTGGTGAGCATGCGCCAGTCGCTCACCTTCACCGACAATTCGCCACGGTCGGTGCGACGCAGGGTGCCACTCACCCCCAGCCAGTCGCCACTATCGACAAGCGAGGTGATCTGTTTGAACCAACCTTCTTGCTGGGCCTCAAGCCCCGCTTTCTCCAAGAACAGCTGAATGGATCCCGTCTCATCTGCCAAGGTGAAAAAGGCCAGCTTTCCCATCACCCGGCGGGTCATCACCCGTCCAGCTACGGAAACACTCACATCCCGCTCTTCACCCTTCGGCAGATCGGCATGTGTCTCCTGCAGCTCAGCCATCCTGTCGCTGGGGGTAAAAGTGACGGCATAGGGGCCCTGCCCCAACTCTTCCAATGTCTTCGCCTTATCAAGACGGGTGTCGCGCAGCTCAGACACAGCAACAGGGCAGTCGGGCGCCATCCTGCCCGCCCGTGGGTTAATCAGCCCACAGCTGAGGCCTCACCCATGCGCTGGGAGGCATAACCGATACCCCGAACCGTAAGGATGAGCTCTGGATTTCGTGGATCAGGCTCCAGTTTTCCGCGCAACCGCGCCACATAGACATCCACCACACGGAGATCTGCAGCACGACGAGGGGGATAACCCCAGAGCTGTTCAAGGATTTCGGCCCGGGGAACAACGTGGCCTGGATCGCGGAACAGCAACTCCAGCAAGCTGAATTCCGTGTAAGTGAGATTGATGCGCTCCGATCCCCGGGTGACCTGACGTCGGTTGGTGTCCACCACCAGATCGCCGAGCCTCAGAACACCTTGGTCCGTGGGCAGTTCACGGCTCTCCACAACTGCGTTGCCTTGGCCCACCCGACGCAAAATCGTTGCGATGCGAGCCTCGAGCTCCTTGGGGCTGAAAGGTTTGGGGAGGTAGTCGTCTGCGCCCAAATCCAGACCCGCCACCCGCTCGGATATCGCTTCAACAGCTGAGAGAAAGATGATCGGCACACAGGATTCGGCCCGTAGGCGGCGGCAGACCGCAAAGCCATCAAGCTTGGGAAGCATCACGTCGAGCACCACCAGGTCGGGCGACTCGTTGTGGAACATCTCCAGGGCCTGCTCACCATCTTCGGCGCAGATGACGCGGTACCCCGATAGCTGCAAGCGCATCACCAAAACGCGCCGCACTGCTGCTTCGTCATCCACGACGAGGACAGTAGCTTTCGGTTGTGAGGGCAGGTCGCCCATCATCCGAATCAATCACTTAACAAGCTGCAACCATACCCGTCAGGAGATGGAGATCGACGCAAACGCCCTATCCTGCAATTGGTTTACTGATTGTCTTAATAATTGTACGGCGTTTCAGGCCAGCGTGAACTGGCGTAGCGGTTCCATTCTGACGCAGCATTTGTTAAAGCCTGCTCTGGGCTGACCTGGGCCAACATCGCCCGTTGTAACTGGGTATAGATGATTTTCTGCAGGCGCTTGATCCCCGGCAACGCCGGCACCAACACCCGAGCCCGATCCAACGTGCTGGCCGACAGCAAACGGGCCTGGCGAATCTGACGCTCCGCAGCTGTCGCGGGCTCCTCCTGCTCCAATGCCGCTCGCACCCGAGCCAAGGCCTCCAACGACGATGGCAACACCCGAGCCTCAGCCGCAAAGCGGAACTGTTGATCGGCATTGGTTAGAAACAGCGCCAAATCCACGGCATCCTGGGCACGCTGGCTCTGACGCGGCACTGCCAACGTCATCAAGGCCACGTTGGCCGTTCCATCAGCACCGGTCACCGGGGGATGGGGCTCCGTCACGGCGGCCACCCCTGGGGCGTTGGTCTGAATGCTGCGAAGAAATTCCGCCCCCGTGGCCGCCATGGCCAGATCACCGCTCTGAAACAACTCGATCGCCCGACGCTGCCCCTGGCTCACCACCTCCCGAGGTAACAACCCCTCCCGGTAGAGATCACTCCAAAAGCGGAAGGCCCGACGACCAGCCGGACTGTTGAAGGCGGCCCGACGCCGGGGATCCAGAAGGGTCACCCCCATCTGCACCAAGGTTTCTAGGAGCTCGGCCGAGTCATCCGGAACGGTGGTGAGAAACAGGCCATACCGGCCGGTGCGTTCACGAATTCTGCGCGCGAAGGCCGGAACCTGATCCCAGCGGGTGGGTGGTGCTGCAACCCCCGCTTGATCCATCAGCGCCCGGTTCACCAGACTCAGCCTCACTGTGAGATACCAGGGCACGGCGATCTGCCCGGCATCGGGGTCGCGACAGGCCTGCCACACCGTGGGCAGATAGCGGCCGGCAGCGTCAGCTGGCAGCAGCGGGGTCAAATTCGCCAACCCACCCTTGCTTGCCAGATTGGCCGCGAATGGCGGATTGAGGTTCACCACGTCCGGGGCCGTGCGCGCAAACACCGCCGCCAGCAACTTGCGTTCCACCGAACCCCAGGGCAGATCCGTCCAGCGCACAGACGCTTCGGGATAAAGGCGGCTCCAGGCCCCCAAAACATCCGCGAAATAGGGGTTGAACTTCGGGGCCAATTGCAGGGTCCATAACTCCAAGGCCCAGGTCTGTGGGTTCCTGGGTCTGCAGGCCGCCAGCCCCATGGCCGCTGCCCCCAGCAGCAGATCCCGACGGGTGAGCCTCATCAGGGAACCCTCTTTCTCCAGAGCAGCAACTGCAACGACACCAACAGCGGTGCCAACAAACCCGTAACCAGGGCCTGGCACCACAGGGTCTGCAGACCCCAACT
>QCSL01000047.1 GCA_003209165.1 Synechococcus sp. AG-670-B23
CCTCTCGATGACAGAGGAGTACGAGCTGGCGGCTTTTGATCGTCACAGCCTCAACTACGACAACGTCGCCCTCGGACGTCTCCCCACCAGCGTCACCACCGATCCCTCAGTCGTTTCCCTCCGGGAACTCGCCTATCTGCCTGCGGGTGAGATGGATCCCCATGGTGTTGCTGCCGATCGCCCAAGGGCTGGCCAGCTGCCTTCTCAGGTGTTGGAGACCCTCACCCCTCCAGCCAAGCCCACTGCCAAGAATGGAGGAGAATCCTCCAGTCAGGCCAAGGAGGGCAACGCATGACAATCGCGACAACCACCGAGCTGATCTGTTTCCTGGTTCTGTCCGCCGTTGTTGTGGTCGGCGCCCTGGGAGTGGTGCTGCTCAGCAACATCGTTTACTCCGCCTTCCTTCTGGGAGGGGTGTTCACCGCCGTTGCAGGGCTCTATCTGCTGCTGAACGCCAGTTTCGTGGCTATGGCCCAGATCCTGGTGTACGTCGGCGCGGTCAATGTGTTGATCCTGTTCGCGATCATGCTCGTGAACAAGCAGGAAGACCTCAAGGCCATTACCAACCTCACCACTCGCCGTATGGTGTCCGCCGGCGTTTGCGCTGGTTTGCTGGCGTTGCTTGTGCGCGTTGTGGTCACGACTCCCTGGTCGCTGCCTGGACCTGCCGCTGTGGGTGAAGAAGCCACGGCCCGTATTGGTGAGCACCTGTTTACCGATTACTTGTTGCCGTTTGAGGTGGCATCCGTGCTGCTCTTGATGGCCATGATCGGTGCCATAGTGCTGGCCCGACGTGATGTGCTGGCCACTGATGTGGTTACCGGTCAGGTGGCCGACCAAGCCCTGATTGAGAAGGCCCGTACTCCCCTTCTGATGAATCGAGCCGACTGATGAGCGACTTTCTTGCAACGCTTCCTTCCCTGCAGGCTTACCTTCTCGTGGCCGCCATGCTCTTCTGCATCGGCGTCTGGGGTCTGATCAATAGCCGAAATGCGGTGCGGGTTCTTATGAGCATTGAGCTGATGCTCAATGCCGTGAACATCAACCTGATGGCTTTCTCCTCCTTTGTGGATGGTGATCTGATTCGTGGCCAGGTGTTCGCTGTGTTCGTGATTACGGTGGCCGCCGCTGAGGCTGCAGTCGGTCTGGCGATCTTGCTGTCGCTTTACCGCAATCGCGTTACCGTCGACATGGAGCAGTTCAACTTGCTTCGCTGGTAACCCCCGCACACCTCGGTCATGCGTCTCGATCGGGTCTGGGTGATCTATCGGGCCGACAGCCAGCCTGCCCAGCGTGAAGCTCGGCAATGTGCCAAGGAGCTCAAAGTTCTTGGAGCCAATGTTGTGACTGCGATGTCGGGGCCGCGGGTGAATCCTTTTCCCGGCTTACTGGCTGTTGAGGACTCGTTGCCCGACCTGGCTTTGGTGCTGGGGGGTGATGGCACTGTGCTGGGGGCTGCCCGCCACCTGGCGGTGCATGACATCCCTATCCTCAGCATCAATGTGGGAGGCCATCTTGGCTTTCTCACCCATGATCGCCGCGTGTTACGCGGCGATCAGATCTGGCAGCGTCTTCAGGATGATCAGTTCGCGATCGAACGGCGCATGATGCTTCAGGGGATGGTGGATCGCCGTTCCGCGGAGGACCGCGCGACCTCCCCCGGGCTGTTGCAACAGCCGGATCTGGAAGACGATGAAGAACACCACTGGGCCTTCAACGACTTCTACCTGCGGGCCTATCGCGACGAGGTTTCGCCCACCTGCACGCTGGAGTTGGAGATCGACGGGGAAGTGATCGACCAGGTGCGTGGTGATGGCCTGATCCTCTCCACCCCTACAGGTTCCACCGGGTATGCCCTGGCGGCAGGGGGGCCGATCCTGCATCCAGGCATCGATGCCATCATCGTCGCTCCGATTTGCCCGATGAGCCTCTCCAGCCGAACCCTGGTGGTGCCGCCTCGGGCCAGGTTGGCGATTTGGCCCTTGGGGGCTGGCGATCACCGGATTAAGCTGTGGAAGGATGGTGTGGGCTGCACCGTTCTGGAGCCTGGAGAGTGCTGTGTCGTTCAGCAGGCGCGTCACCATGCCCTGATGGTGTTGCTCGATCAAAGCCCGTCGTATTACAGAACACTGTCCCATAAGTTGCATTGGGCGGGAAGCCTGCACGCGGCGCAGCACTCGCAGAATTGAGCCATGGCCCTGGAGATCGAACGTCGCTTTCTGGTGCGCTCTGACGCCTGGCGCATCAGTGCCGGCTCCGCACAGCCGCTGCGACAGGGGTATCTGGCCGCCAGTGCCGAGGGTGTGACGGTGCGGATGCGCCTGCGTGGCACGGATCAGGCCTGGCTCACTCTCAAGGCAGCTGCTGATGCCATTGGCCTGGTGCGCCACGAGTTCGAGTACTCGATTCCCTTGGCGGATGCCGAAACCCTCTGGAATCTAGCGCCGCACCGCCTGGATAAAGTCCGATATGCGTTGGATTGCCCAGGTGGTGACTGGGTTGTGGATTGTTTTCAGGGGGAAAACGCCCCATTGGTGCTGGCGGAGGTGGAGCTGGCATCGGCCCAGGTCGATCTGACCATTCCGCCCTGGTGTGGAGAGGAGATCACCGGGGAGTCCCGCTGGAGCAATGCGGTGCTGGCTAAGCATCCGCTTCAGTCCTGGCCTGAGGAGGAGCGCCGACGTTTCGGTTGGGCTTAAGACCGGACTGGATTTGTCTTCAGATTTCCTTTAGTTTTGAGGGGTTCTAATTGGTGCGTTTCCAGTGGTTGGTCTATACGACAGAACTGGAATGCTTCGCTTCGCCGGGTCCAGCGTGGAGGCGTGCCTGGAATACGCCACGCTGTTTCAGATTCCTGTCGGTCCCATGTCCCTGCAAAGCCTGCCGGAACCTGTTAGCTCCACGATTAGGGTGAAGGGGGATCGTTTTCTGGAAGGACGCAACAGTTGAAGCCGTCCCGGCAGATCTTGCCGTTGTCCATGGCCCAGTTGAGAAGTGCCACGCGATTCTTGGAACCGGTTTTGGTGAACACGTTGCTCACATGGTTGTCAACCGTTCGTTTGCTGATGGTGAGACGGTCAGCGATTTCTTGATTTGTGAGTCCTTCGGCTACGAGCTCGATGATCTCGATCTCCCTGGCAGAGAGGGAGATCGCTAGAGGATCCGTACCATCAAGGGAGGACATGGGTGGCCACCGTTGAGACCATGCTAGTCCGGACGTCCGGTCTGATCCTGCATAGTGGGCCGGTGAAATGGAACGAGACTTGAGGACGGCGCTGCAGCGCGCGATTGAGGCCGGGCACCAGGTGCTCACGGCCGAGGTGATGCCTCCTCGCGGAGCCGATCCGTCCCACATGTTGGCGATGGCTGCATCGCTGCAGGACCGTGTGCATGCGGTCAATGTCACCGATGGCAGTCGGGCCGTGATGCGGATGAGCAGCCTGGCCTCCTGCAAGTTGTTGCTTGAGTCCGGCCTGGAGCCTGTGTTGCAGATGGGCTGTCGGGATCGCAACCGCATTGCCCTCCAGGCCGATCTGCTCGGGGCCCATGCGTTGGGGATACGCAACCTGTTGTGTCTTACCGGAGATCCGGTGCGGGCGGGCGACCAGGCAGATGCGCGGCCAGTCAATGAGTTCGAGTCGGTGAAGCTGTTGCAGCAGGTGAAGGCTCTCAATCGGGGTGTGGATCCCGTGCAGGGCGTCCTGCCTGATGGCGAAACCAAAATATTTGCAGGGTGTGCCGCCGACCCACAATCCAGGAGCTGGAGCGGTCTCCAGCGACGGTTGCAGCGCAAGCAGGCAGCGGGAGCTCGTTTCATTCAAACCCAGATGGTGATGGATCCTTCAGCACTCGAGCGCTTTCAGAGCGAGCTGGCCGGCCCCCTGGGTCTGCCCGTGCTCGCTGGCGTGTTTCTGCTGAAGTCAGCCAAGAATGCCCGGTTCATCAACCGCGTTGTGCCCGGAGCTTGCATCCCCGATGACTTAATCAATCGGCTGGAGTGCTCCGAGCATCCCGCCATGGAGGGCGTGGCCATCGCAGCCGAACAGGTGAAGCGGTATCTCGGAATCGTCCGTGGTGTTCACCTGATGGCGATCAAGGCGGAGGAGCGCATCCCAATGATTCTGGATAGGGCTGGACTCAGCTCGCTGCCTGGGTGAGATCGGTGCCGAGCAGCTCAGCCATCGCTTTCTGCTGGGGAGAAGGCTCTACCAGGTCCTGACGACGAGCGTCTGTGATCAGCCAGTCGAGGGAGGCTTCCTGCAGGTCGAAGTGATCCCCGTCCTTTCCCACGCAGTAGCGACCAAACACCAGTTTTTCCAGCAGCTGCACGCCGGGACCGATGCGCGAGTAGTCGAAGATGATCGAGTTGTCGACAGTGGCGCCCTCGCAGATGTGGCAGCTGGGGCCAATCATCGTGGGCCCAACGATCGTTGCTCCGTCTTCGATCTTGGTCATGCCGCCGACGTAGACCGGGCCGCTGACGTTGATCTTGTCCCAGTTGGCCGCCACATTCAGACCGGTGTAAACACCGGGGCGCACCTCCTTGCCAGGAATGCCCACTTGGCGCACATCGCCCATCAACACACTGCGAATGGCTTGCCAGTAGTCGGGAACCTTGCCGATGTCTACCCATTCAAAATCCATAGGGATGGCATAAAAAGGTGCCCCAAGTTCGGCCAGTTTCGGGAACAGATCCGAACCGATGTCGAAGGACTGACCCGAGGGGATGTGCTCGAAGATTTCCGGCTCAAAGATGTAGATGCCGGTGTTGATCGTGTCGCTGAGCGCCTCGTAGATGCTGGGCTTTTCCTGAAAGCTTGAAATTCTGTTCTGGTCATCGGTGACTACAACCCCGTAGCTGCTCACCTGATCCTTGGGGACCCGTTTGGTCACGAGGCTGGCGATCGCACCCTTCTCGCGGTGGAGACGCACCGCTTCGCTCAGATCAAGATCAATCAGCGCGTCGCCGCAGAGCACCACGAAAGTGTCGTCAAAGAAATGCTGGAAATCCTGGATTTTTTTGAGCCCGCCAGCGGACCCCAACGCACTACCGATCAATTCGCCGTCTTCAATCCTTCCTTCGAAGCTATATGCAATTTCCACCCCGAAACGCTGGCCATCTCGGAAGTAATTTTCAATCTCTTCGGCAAGATGGGACACGTTCACCATAACCTCGGTGAAACCGTGCTCCTTAAGTAGTTCCAGCAGGAATTCCATCACAGGCTTCTGCAGGATAGGAATCATCGGCTTGGGGATCACATGCGTGATCGGTTGGACCCGTGTCCCCTTGCCAGCCGCCAGAATCATCGCCTTCATTGGCGTTTGGTGGGGTCAATACAAGGTAGTGACCATAGACCCGGTCTTACGCAGCCACGACTGTTCGGGTCGGCGACGGATCTGGCACCTGAAGGCTGCGGATCGGCAGTTGCGTTGCCGTGCCACTCGCTGGGATGAATTTCAGTCGCAGCGGGCCGTGAAGCCAGCCCTCCTGCTCCAGTTCCACCCGGCCCTGGGAGGAGAGAAACAGCAGAGCCCAGAACACCCCGACGCGGTCATGGTCCAGGTCCGCTGCGGCGGCGACCTCCCATTGGTCCAACAGTTGATCGAAGCCCACCCAGTCCAGAGCGGTCTCCCAACCGTTGAGAAACACTCCCAGTGCTGCGGTTGTTTCCGGGAGCTTTTCGCGGTGGGCCAGTCCGGCCACCTGGGCGATGGCTTCACGGTTGCTGTAGCGCTTCTGTCGTTTGCGGCGGAGCACTTCGAGCTCATCTGATTCCAGCTGCTCGGCGATCGATTCAAGCTGTTCGATCAGCTCCCCAAGGGTGACGGGGCGTCGTAAAGGAGGGGGTGCCACGGGACGCCGCTGCAGATGACGTTCTGGTCGTCGGGGCAGATCAAAGGCAGGATCCAGCCAACCTTGCTCTTCGAAGTCGGCGTCGAAGTGATCTTCAACCTCAGGCGGTGGGGGCAGCATGCTGGTTTCAAGCATCTCCGCCTTGAGTCCCACCAGCACGGAGGCGGCCAGGAATGCCTCGCTGCTCTCGGCCAGGTCTCTCTCAAAACTACCGCCTCGTCCGCCCAGGACGGCTGCTACTTGACCTGGAACCTCGATGCGTTGGCGGAGTTGATCCAGAAAGCCGTCGATGACGGCGATCACATCGACATCCCAGGGATCGAGGTCCCCCCGCTCCGCTGCGTCCTGGAGCAGCCGAATCGCAAGGCGGGCTCCAGCATCAGCGCCGTCGTTAGAGGCCACCTGGAGCAAGTCAATTTATTCTCTTTCGTCAAGGTATCGGTCCCAAACTATTGTGGCCAGTGCTTCCCTAGGCCGGACTGCTGGTGTCTTTGTCGTCGCTCTCAGCACTGCTCGCGCTGACTGTGGTCGCGGGGAGGAGACCCAGCTGGGTTTCAACGGTGGAGCGATAGCGGCTGAGGTCGGTCTCCAGCTCCTGGATCCGCACCTGCTGTGCTTCGTATTCGTTTGACTTGCTGAACTGTTCAACGTTGTTGAGCATCCCGGTCCAGGCGCCGAAGAACCAGGCTGAGACCGCTCCCAACCCCGCTGCCAGCAGCAGAAGACCTGCCAAAGGAAGGGTGTACTCGACGCCGGGCAACACGTGAACCGTCGTGGGGTTGGTGTTCGCCAGGGTGAAGAACACGGTGATCAGGCCGAAGCTGAAGATCAGGCCGAAGTTGATCTGACGCATGGCAGGGGAGCGCTCCCCAGGAACTTACGGACGGTTGGGTGGGAATGAATCGGAATCGATACGTGATTTATGACGCGCCCACTGCAGGGGCCTGGATAAGCGCAGGAACCGGAGACTGGCCTCGAATCAAGGGGGCAGTGGGTGAAATCACCTGTTCCATGGCACCCAGGTTTCGGTTCACCAGGGCTTCAATCGAGCTGCGGTAGCTGTCGGTCATCAGCTTGGGGTAAAGCCCGATCCCGATAATCGGCACCAGCAGGCAGCTGATGATGTAAACCTCGCGCGGCTCCGCATCCACAAGGTTGGTGTGAGACACCAGCTCCTCCTTCTCTTTGCCGAAGAAGATCTCCCGCAGCATCGAGAGCAGGTAGATCGGTGTGAGGATCACTCCAACAGCGGCCAGCCCGCAGATCACCACGCGGAAGGGCAGGGTGTAGGCATCATCTGTGGCGAAACCGGCGAATACCATTAATTCACTGACGAAACCGCTCATGCCGGGCAGGGCCAGGGAGGCAAGAGCACACACCGTCCAGAGCGCGAACATGATCCGCATCTTCTGGCCAATCCCGCCCATCTCATCCAGCTGCAGGGTGTGGGTGCGGTCGTAGGTGGCACCCACGAGGAAGAACAGACTGGCGCCGATCAAGCCGTGGCTGATCATTTGCAGCATTGCGCCACTGGTGCCAAGCGCACTGAAACTGCCCACGCCGATCAACACGAAGCCCATGTGGCTGATAGAGCTGTAGGCGATCTTGCGCTTGAGATTGCGCTGGGCGAAGGAGGTGAGGGCGGCATAGATGATGTTCACCACCCCCAGCACGATCAGCAGAGGGGCGAACTGGGAGTGGGCCGCTGGTAGCAATTCACAGTTGAACCGGAGCAGGGCATAGCCACCCATCTTCAGCAGGATGCCAGCCAACAGCATGTGCACCGGTGCTGTGGCTTCACCATGGGCATCCGGAAGCCACGTGTGCAAAGGCACGATCGGCAACTTTACCCCGAAGGCGATCAGCAGCCCGGCATAGCAGAGCAGTTGAAAGCCAGTGCCGAAGTCTTTCGCGGCAAGAGCGGTGTATTCAAAACTTGGGGTGCCGCCGCCGAAGAATCCCATGGCCAGCGCGGCCAATAGGATGAACAGGGAGCTCCCGGCGGTGTAAAGGATAAATTTGGTGGCGGCGTACTGGCGTTTCTTGCCGCCCCAGATAGCCAGAAGCAGATACACGGGGATCAGTTCCAGCTCCCAGGCCAGGAAGAACAGCAGCATGTCCTGCACGGCGAAGACCGCGATCTGGCCGCCGTCCATGGCGAGCAGCAGGAAATAGAACAGGCGCGGTTTGAAACTCACCGGCCAAGCGGCCAGACAGGCAAGGCTGGTAATGAAGCTGGTGAGCAGGATCAACGGCATCGAGAGCCCATCGGCTCCCACCGCCCACGTGAGGCCAAGATCCGGCAGCCAGCTCACCCGTTCAGACAACTGCAGACCGCTGAGACTCGGGTCATAGCCGGTGAGGTAAGCCGCAACGGTGATCAGGAAGGTGATTAGCGTCACGATCAGGGCGTACCAGCGCACCTGCTTGCCATCGCCATTGTCGGGAACAAGCGGAACGAGCAGGGCACCCACAATCGGTACCAGGATTGACAGGCTCAGCCATGGAACTGTGGCCTGCACCGGCTCACTGACGCCGGCGACTGCGAATTCGAACACGCTGTGAACCCGACCCTTACTGGTTGGATCGTAGAAATCATGGCCGCTGTGTCATCACCTCGATAGGCGATGACACACATGGCCGATGGGCCCTATGCGATCGGTCCGCCAATTACGCCGAAGAGCACAACCAGGCCGATCACGCCCGCGAACACAATCAGGGCATAAAACTGAGGGCGACCTGTATTGAGATATTTGAGTCCTTCGCCGCTGCCGAGGGTGAGTAGTCCGGTGAGGTTGACCACGCCATCCACCACCTTGGCGTCCACTTCGAGCACCTCCCGCGCCAGTTTGCGGCTGCCGCGAACGAACAACTTCTCGTTCACCACATCGAGGAACCACTTGTTGGCGAGGAAAGTATTCACCGCTGGGAAGCGGCCGGCCACCAGCTGCCCAAGATCGATCCGATGAAGGGCATAGGCCAGAACAGCCAAGGTTATGCCTGCAACGGAGATGGCCACTGAGGCGCCCGCTAGAGGGAGAAACTCCCCCCAGCTGAAGTGTTCGGCCATCTCGAGAGCTTCTTCGGGATAGAGAAGCCCTGCAAAGCGGCTGTTCCAGGGGGTGCCTAGCAGGCCAATCAGCACGGAAGGCACCGCCAGCATCGCCAAGGGTGCCGCCATCGGCCAGGCCGACTCATGCACGCTGCCGCCATGGGCGTGGTGCTCTGAGGGATCTTTTCCGGCTGCTGTCAGCAGCTGGGCCTGCATGGCTGTGTCGTTGCCGCGGAACTCCCCTTCAAAGGTTAGAAAGTAGAGGCGGAACATGTAGAAGGCCGTCATCCCGGCAGTCAGGAAGCCCACCACCCAGAGCATTGGATAACTGTTGAAGGCCTGACCAAGAATTTCGTCTTTGCTCCAGAAGCCAGCCAGGGGCGGAATGCCGCTGATGGCGATGCAGCCGATGAAAAAAGTGATTGAGGTGACAGGCATCTTCTTGCGCAGGCCGCCCATCAGGCGCATGTCTTGTGCGAGAACGGGCTCGTGACCCACCACCTCTTCCATGGCGTGAATGACAGAGCCTGATCCCAGGAACAACATCGCCTTGAAGAAGGCATGGGTCACCAGGTGGAAGATGCCGGCGACAGGAGCCCCACAACCCATGGCCAGCATCATGTAGCCGAGTTGGGAGACGGTGCTGTACGCCAGTCCCTTCTTGAGGTCCATCTGGGTGAGAGCAATGGAGGCCCCCAGGAAGCAGGTGATCGTGCCAACGACGGCGATCACCGTTTGCACCACAGGGAACTGGGCGTATAGGGGATCGAGGCGGGCCACCAGGAATACCCCTGCAGCCACCATCGTGGCGGCATGAATCAGGGCAGAAATCGGTGTTGGGCCCTCCATGGCATCGGGGAGCCAGACGTGAAGCGGGAATTGGGCCGACTTGGCCATCGGACCCATGAACACCAGCAGGCAGAGCAGCAGCGCTGCCCATGGCGCCACAGTTCCGGCGGCCAGGCCGTTCTGCAGTCCATCGGCGATTCCTTGGAAATCGAAGCTTCCGGTGGCCCAGAACAGCCCAAGGATGCCCAACAGCAGACCAAAGTCACCGACTCGGTTCACCACAAAGGCCTTCTGGGCGGCATGGGCGGCACCGTCGCGGTCGTACCAGAAGCCCACCAACAGGTAGGAGCACATGCCCACCAGCTCCCAGAAGACATAGATCTCTAGAAGATTGGGGCTAATAATCAGTCCCAGCATAGAGCTGCTGAACAGTGCCAGGTAGGTGAAAAAGCGCACATAGCCCTTGTCGTGAGACATGTAGCCGTGGGAATACACCAGCACCAGCAATGCGATGGTGGTGACCAGCGCCAACATCACCGACCCGAGCGGATCCACCACGTAGCCCATTGGCAGAACGAAGCTGCCCGCACTGGCCCACACGAACAGATGCTCAACCGGCGGCGCCCCATTGAGCTGGTTGAAAAGGATGCTGTAGCTGAGGGCCGCAGCTGCACCTACACAGGAGATCAACAGCAGCGCAACAGGTTTGCGCAACCGGTTGATCGTGCGGTTGAAGCTGATCAATCCCAGCCCTGTCAGCACTGCGCCCAACAGGGGCAGTACGGGAATGAGCCAGGCGAGTTCCTCGGCCGAGGGCATTCGCAAACAGCGGGTTGAAACGAGTGTAGGCAGCTCAGCCCAGCAGGTTCTGGAGTGCTGAATTGCGCATCAACTCGGCAGCCGTCGGAATGAAGCGATGGGCCCACCAGAAGACGCCGACAGCGATGGCGATGCCCAGTTGCGCGGGTCGGACGAATTCCTGCCATTGCAGTTGCTGGCGTCCATCCAGAACTGCAGCGAAGGGCACGATCGAGGTGTTGGCCTTGAGTTCATCAAAGGCATCACCGAAGCGCGCCTTAAGGCGCCGGTCGCCATGCCAGACGGCGAAGAGGTGATGGCCGATCAGGCCCACGCAGGTCACCAGCATGAAGCTGCTGCCGATCCAGAGGGCGTGGGTGAGGCACCAGAGAATTTGCCCGATGGCTTGGGGATGGCGGCTGATGCGGATGATCCCAGTAGCGTAAAGACGCACCTGCGGCTTCAACACTGCTGGTATCTCCAGCAGGTTGTATGTCGCTGGATACAAGAAGAGGAAGCTGATCGCTGTTCCAATCCAGACGAGCGGAATCACCCACGGGACACCCTGAAGATTCCACAGCCGTACACCGTCGTAGCGATGGGCCAGGAACCATCCGATCACCATCACGGCCGAGGGAATGCTCGCTGCCGCGAAGATCAGGCGCCAGGCCCGTGCTCCGATCACGGGCTCAGCGCGGCTGCGTAGGGCTGCCCCACCGCTGTGAATCACCGCAAACAGGATCAGCAGCACCAGCATCACGATGCTGCTGTGGTACGTCGAGGCCATCGCGGCTGTGTTGTGAGGGCGTGATTCTGGCTGGCGGACCCGGCAGTCCTACATTTCAGATGTTCCCCCGGGTGTTCCGCAGTGGCCGATCTGCCGTTCACCCTCGACCAGCTGCGGATTCTTCGCGCGATTGTCAGTGAGGGCAGCTTCAAGAAAGCCGCCGACAGTCTTTACGTCACCCAGCCCGCCGTCAGCCTGCAGATCCAGAATCTGGAGAAACAGCTGGAGGTGTCGCTGTTTGATCGCGGTGGGCGCAAGGCCCAGCTCACTGAAGCCGGTCATCTGCTGCTGAGTTACTGCGATCGGATCCTCAGCCAGTGCCATGAAGCCTGCCGGGCGCTCGATGATCTCCACAACCTCAAGGGTGGATCCCTGATCGTCGGGGCAAGTCAGACCACCGGCACCTATCTGATGCCCCGGATGATTGGCCTGTTCCGTCAGAAGTACCCGGAGGTGTCGGTGCAGCTCCAGGTCCACAGCACTCGACGCACGGGCTGGAGTGTGGCCAATGGTCAGATCGACCTGGCGATCATCGGCGGCGAATTGCCGGCGGAACTCAATGAACTGCTTCAGGTGGTTCCCTACGCAAGTGACGAGTTGGCGCTGGTGTTGCCGGTGAAGCATCCGTTGGCGCGACTTGCGGAACTTACCAAGGAGGATTTGTATCGCCTGGGCTTCGTCTGCCTCGATGCGCAATCGACCACCCGGAAGATGGTCGACCAGCTCCTGGCTCGCTCCGGCCTCGATGTGCAGCGCTTGCGCATCGATATGGAACTGAATTCCCTGGAAGCGATCAAGAATGCAGTTCAAGCAGGCCTGGGTGCCGCCTTTGTTCCCGTGGTGTCGATCGAGCGGGAGTTATCTGCGGGAACGATTCATCGACCTCAGGTGGCTGATTTGCAGGTGCGGCGCCAGCTGAAGTTGATCACCCATCCCGCACGCTATTGCTCACGCGCTTCAGTGGCCTTCCGCAATGACGTTTTGCCCGTCTTTGCCAGTGCCGACAGCCCAATTCGCCAGGCACCGAAAGTCGTGCCTGGAGCGATTGGGTAGCAACTGGTTCAGAACTGATCAGCTTCCGGCGTCACGCCGACAGCATCGTCTGCCACGCCCCGGGTCAGGAATTTGTTCTGACTGATATCGGTTTGATAAACGCAGCGCACCACGGGCTTGTCCCGAACCGAACCGATGTAGGCAAAGGTGTTCATCCGTTGTTTGCACTCTCGCTCCTGCTCAGAGGTGATCGCCCCCTCCCTGCGCAGAACCGACCAGTTTTCCCGACGGATTACACAACCCGGCTGCAGTGTTGGTTGGGTCACAAAGCTGCTGGAGGGGTTCAGCGTTGTGTACATCTCGATGTCCATTACGAAGGCGCTCGCCCCCCACTGCCGGCAAAATTCCGGGTCGGGTACGGCCATGTCCAACTGCTGGGAGCTGGCGATGTTGCCCTGGTCTCCCTGGGTGGTGCTGGTGACAGCGCTGCCGATGCCGATCCCCACTACGAGAACGCCTGCCAAGACGGCCACGGTGAGGGTGCTGAATTGAAAGGGGCCTTGGCCTCCTCCTCCACCGCCTGGCGATGAACCGGGAGGACGGCCGTATCCGCCGCGGGGCGGAGCGTCGTAGCGATTACGCTCGCCTCGGTCGTAGCGGCCATCCCGCGGTCGGCGACCGCCGCGGTCGTAGCGCGAGCCGGTCACAACAGTTCAGGAGTGCGGGGGAGGCCCATGGAGAAGTTCTGCACACGACCATCCGGGTTGTAGCTGAGTTCTCCGGCCTGGAGCAGCTGCCTGATAAATCCCTCCAGGTCGGTGCCAATGCGGCGCAGGGTGTAGTCACTTAGTTCGCCGCCTGCCGCGGCATCTACCAGCTCCTTGAAGCGTCCCTGCACCTTCGCGAGGCTGGAGTCGTCCCACAGAAATTCGTTGTCGGGATCCAGATCCAACGTCAGCTGGTTGTCCGAGGGAACGAGATCCTCGTCCTGGAGAGCTGCTGTGAAGAGGCGCACGTGGCGGGTGGTGCACTTGAGAAGGGTGTCAGCCAAGACGCGCCCACGGGAAAGCTGACACGACTTTAGGAAGCGAACGGGGGTCAGGCCCTTTTAAGGTTGGTTTCACTTTCGAGACAGCCGCATGCGCGTCGCTATTGCCGGAGCTGGTCTTGCCGGACTCTCCTGTGCCAAATATCTGGCAGATGCCGGCCACACACCCATCGTTGTGGAAGCCAGGGATGTTCTCGGCGGCAAAGTGGCGGCCTGGAAAGACGAAGACGGCGACTGGTACGAAACGGGCCTGCACATCTTTTTCGGGGCTTACCCGAACATGCTGCAGCTGTTCAAGGAGCTGAACATCGAAGACCGGCTGCAGTGGAAGAGCCATTCGATGATCTTCAATCAGCCCGAGGAGCCCGGCACCTACAGCCGTTTTGATTTCCCTGATCTGCCGGCTCCGGTCAACGGTGTGGCGGCTATTTTGAGCAACAACGACATGCTCACCTGGCCGGAGAAGATCAGCTTCGGCCTAGGACTTGTTCCCGCGATGCTTCGCGGCCAAAGCTACGTCGAAGAGTGCGATAAGTACTCCTGGACGGAGTGGCTGCAGATTCACAATATTCCAGAACGCGTCAACGATGAGGTATTCATCGCCATGAGCAAGGCGCTGAATTTCATCGATCCCGATGAGATCTCTGCCACTGTGGTGCTGACGGCTCTGAATCGTTTTCTACAGGAGAAGAACGGCTCTCAGATGGCTTTCCTGGATGGTGCGCCGCCCGAGCGCCTCTGCAAGCCGGTGGTCGAGTACATCCAATCACTTGGGGGTCAAGTGCATCTCGACAGCCCCCTGCGTGAGATCAAGCTCAATGCCGATGGTTCTGTGGCGGCGTTCCACATTGGTGGTGTGAAGGGCAAGGAGAGCTTCGATCTCACCGCTGATGCCTATGTCAGTGCCTTGCCTGTGGATCCCTTCAAGCTGCTCCTGCCCGAGCCCTGGAAGCAGATGGAAGTCTTCCAAAAGTTGGACGGGCTCCGGGGTGTCCCCGTGATCAACCTGCACCTGTGGTTCGATCGCAAGCTCACTGATATTGACCATCTGTTGTTCAGCAGGTCGCCCCTGCTCAGCGTTTACGCCGACATGAGCATCACGTGTAGGGAGTACGAAGACCCCGACAAGTCGATGCTCGAGTTGGTGTTTGCTCCCGCCAAAGACTGGATTGGTCGTCCCGATGAAGAAATCATCGAGGCCACCATGGGTGAGCTTAATAAGTTGTTCCCGATGCACTTCAGTGGTGACAATCCTGCCACTCTGCGCAAATACAAAGTCGTGAAGACGCCGTTGTCCGTCTACAAGACGACCCCCGGGTGCCAGGAGCTACGTCCGGATCAAACTACCCCGATCAAGAACTTCTTCCTGGCGGGTGATTACACGATGCAGCGCTATCTCGCCTCGATGGAGGGTGCCGTTCTCAGTGGCAAGTTATGCGCTGGTGCAGTGGACCGCAAGTCAGGTCAGCTGGCATCATCGACCTCTTCCAGTGAGCCTGTGACGGCCTGAGCCATGCCCCTCGCCTCCCCGGATCTCGACGCAGCCTTCGAGGCTTGCCGTCGGGAGACCGCTGAGTGGGCCAAGACCTTCTACATCGGCACGTTGCTTCTCCCCCCGGAGAAGCGGCGTGCCATTTGGGCGATCTACGTGTGGTGCCGGCGCACCGACGAGTTGATGGACAGTCCGGAGGCCCAGGCGCGTCCGGTTGAGGAACTTGCTGAGCGACTCGACCACTGGGAAGAGAAGACCCGTGCCCTTTTTGCTGGCCGGGTGGAGGACGACCTGGATGCGGTCATGGTGGACACGCTGGAGCGCTTCCCCCAGGGCATTCAGCCCTATCTCGACATGATTGAGGGCCAGCGGATGGACCTCACCTGGACCCGCTATCCACGCTTTGAAGACCTCAAGCTTTACTGCTACCGCGTGGCAGGCACCGTTGGCTTGATGACCCAAGGGGTGATGGGCGTCGACCAGGCCTACACCTCAGCACCCTGGAGTGACTGCCCGGACACCTCCGATGCCGCCGTCGCCCTAGGGATCGCCAACCAGCTCACCAACATCCTCCGGGATGTTGGTGAAGACCGGGGCCGTGGTCGGATCTATCTGCCGCAGGAGGATCTCGAGCGTTTTGGCTATTCTGAGGATGAGTTGATGGCCGGAACCCTCAACAACTCCTGGCGTGCGTTGATGCGATTCCAGCTGGAGCGGGCCCGCGATTGGTTCGCTCGCTCC
>QCSL01000048.1 GCA_003209165.1 Synechococcus sp. AG-670-B23
GAATTTTGACGCCGATAAAGAAGCCATTAAGGAGCCCAATGATCAAGAAATCGAAGACAATGAACATCAATCCACCCTCTTCTTCCCTTGTCTGCTCTTATCAGTCAACATCTTGTGCTGTTGCTTAGTAACTAACCCCAGATCGACCGAGTCTCCGTCAGGAGCGAGGGAGGTCTGGGGTGCACGGCGAGCTTTGGCACTTTCATACGGCGCATGATTGTGATCATGAGGCACGTACTCAGTAACCGTATTGCGATGCACAGAACCCTGTGTGGGGTGCTTCAGACCGCTTGGAGGACGTGTCCCCTCGGTCACTGTTACTCGGTCACAGAAGCCTTCCTCCTCACGCTGAGCAGGAGTGTTCTGGCGTACATAACGGCCAGCGGTGAATTTCTCAGAACTCATACGGACCTCGGAGCACGGGTTCTCGTTAGTTCGACTCGGCCAAAGCTCCGCAGGTTCCCTTGAGGGTCCTCCCAGACTTGGAACTGCTGAGCCCCATAGATGGCCTTGGAGTACCGAGTCCCCACATAGGTGAGGTCTGATGAGACGTAGCTCGGACGGTCAGTCATCAGCCCACCTCGATCTCAGTCACAAAGATCCCCTTACCGAGAGCAATCTCAGCAACAGCCATCTCATTGACACGAGCGCGGTGCTCAGCATCACGGGCAGCCCGCTCAGCCTGATCATCAGCCAGATCAGAAAGATATTCATTCAGACCAGCACCAACTGCGTAGGCAGTCTCTAGGTCACGATCTTTGTCGTAGTCGTAGTAGCGGGTTTGAGGCGTAAATACTTGAGCTGTCATCGTTTTCCTCCGAACTTTTCATAGCGTGGTTTCTTCATGGCCTGTGCATAAGCACGCTGAGCTGCAAGCTCTTTGGCCTTCTTGGTCTGTTGGCTTTTCTTGGTGTCATCGCCGGAGGGAACCTTCTGACCAGAGCGCTTTGACTCCTTCTTGGGTTTCTCCTCCTTCTTCTCAGGGGCAGGATGCTCTTCCTTGTTGAGGAAGTGGAGCAAGCCCTGAGCAATCTGTTCTCTATCAGATGCCATTGGTTTTCTTGAGTTTGTTGATTTCAGTGATCGCCTTCTTGAGTTGGCGTTCGAGGTAGCTGATAAGGCTGTTCAGGTTTGTCGGATCAGCAAGAAGACGAGCTTCCTCTTCACGAGCTTTCTGGGCCGCAGCCTCTGCTCGCATCTGTGCATCACCTTCTGCAAGACGTCCAGCCAACCCAGAGGAGGGTGTGGAGATCTTCTCTTTGCCATTCACATGGCCACCAATCTGCGGCCGTAGCCCCTTGTCTTGGCGGTTGTTGATGTCCACATGGGAGCGGGGAGTGATCACAGAACCACCACCACCGCTATATGTAACACCAGGATTGTTAGCCATCTCAGCCAACATTTCTTCTGTAAAGCCTTCAGTTAATGGCATCAGTTGTTACCCCCTTTCTTAACACCGAACAACGGGAATTGAATAGTTCCTCGATTCAACAGAGTCGCAAATGCTGTGAGGACCTTGCTGTCATTCCGATACATCTGGAAGAGTTCAGAAGGGGAAGCAAGTCCGTTAGCGACTGCGAGTGAAGTTGTCTCCAACACATGAGCTACATGATCACCAAACTCTTTCGAGATCTCATGACCTAATGACTCAGGGATGGGAGTAAAATCTTCTTTATCCAATACATAGTGTTCGGGTTGATTCTGGAGAGCACGAAGCATCACCACAGAGTCTTTAGCAAGAGCCTTATCCGTAGATTTGACCATTGCATCCCATTCTTCAATAGCACCATCGTCCAGGACTGTTCCTGCATGTTCGAGGATGCCATCGACGTTATATCCAGAGTTCTCAAGCTCTTGACGAGCAGTGATGTGTTTCTCAGGATCTTCAACCTTGATCTCTTGGCCCTGTTGATAACCAACTAGAGCACCAGCCAAACGCTCAGCTTCTGCTGACCACTTAGCACGATCACTAGGGGTATTCGCTTGAGCAGCCTTAGCGATAGCCTCATTCAAGAGGTTCTCAGCTTCAGCTTGTTGTGGGTTGAAATTCCCGCTATCAAGGTCATCATCAGCAACACCTTGGATGCTGTGCTGTAGTTGTGCACGTCTTTCTTGACCAGCACCCATACGGTTGTGTCGAGCCTCGTCCACCACTTGGGTGTCAAGGTTCTCAGTAATCTGAGGGGAAGATGTATCGAGGTACATCTCTGGAGTAATTTCCATAATTTCTCGGGACTAGCCCGGGTCTGACAATAGGTTTGCCGACACCCTCAGCAGAGCTGGGTCACTATCACTATCTGATAGGTAAAGTCGAAAAGTCACTAGGGAGGATTCGATCCTCGACATCACGTCATACCTAGCGCAAATGTGAATCTTAAAGAACTAACTGCCAACACGTAAGCGAGCGTTGGATCAACCAAAACACATGAAACAAACAACCTGACAACTGATTGAAAGCAGGTCGACGTCTGATATCTCGGATATAAAAGAAAGGAGCCCATTTAAGGGCTCCAATCTCACCGCATATCCACACTTTAGGGGTTAAACCACCCCAAGGCAGTCAAGGAGCACCACTTCCCATCTGCGAATACCTATTGGTGCTTTTTTAACGTGGTCGGCTCCACAACGGCTGAGAACAGAATTGCACTGTTCATGTGTTGGGAGTATGAATCCACACATAAACTAATCCAGCCAGAGAAGACAATCGCAAAGCCGATAGGATTGTCTGGTGTTCTTTGATCTGTTTAGATAATGTGAAAACAAGTAAATGCCACTATCAAGGAGGAAGATCTCCCTAACTCCAGAGGGCTAGAAGCTCCGGGGCTCCTCATTATCCCGTGTAAGGAACATGTTCCACACTATGTAGAGTTGTTCCCCGTAGGAAGCTCTAAGGGCAGTAAGCGCCAGCTATCTAAATGTTTTAGGATATTTAGATGATGTGTTAGGAGAAACAGAGTTTCGGCTGTGTCTCTCCTGTGCCTTTAATGTTGCTGTGTGGAAGTACGCAGTTCGCTAGGTTTCCGAAGGTCGAAACTTGAAAGCCCCATACGGATTAACAGCACTTTGTATCTCGTGCTCCTAGTTACTTTGGCCACTGAAGAGGTCCGATTTCCGCGGACGTACACTCGGGTGAACCGAGCCAGACTCAAACAATTATTAGGTGTATATAAGTAAGCACATAGATCCCTGTCACAGACAAGGATCCTGGCTGTACATCGTAAATTAGGAGAACATATAAGGCGAATTTACACACTCAGAGATGTCCGCTTTGCCCTTGTGAGGCTTATCGATGTCCACCTCATTGGTGTTCATCAGGGTGCCAAAGCAGTCGAAGTTGACCACATCTGAGAACGCTTGTCTTGCTTTGCCACAGAGTGCATCCATCGTCCCCGCAGGGCCGTAAAAGCAATCGTGGACTGCATAGAAAGGCTGATCCCAATCACACAACGTGTCGTGCATGATGCAGGCGTCATGGGAGTGCGTCCAGTTGGCCCCAAGTGCTGTCTGAGTCTTTGACTCTTTGACCCCACCCCAGCCGGTCTGGAAGGAGATTTGAGATCGTCCTTCCCGTTTGCCGTGGTTGGCGACAGGACGCCAGTAAGCGCCACCACCCATCGCATAGGTAGTCACCTGCTCAGTCAACATCTCCCGGTACTCCTGGACGACTTTGGAGCCGTTAGGGGTGTACCAAGTGACGTATTCCAGATCGCTTCCCAGACACGCTTTGGCTAGGTGTTTGAACCACTGATTCAGCTCCTCTAGCAGCGGGAAAGCTGCGGCCTGGCCAGCGATGACAGCGTTAGTCACCACCACCTTGTCGGAGAGGGAGAAGTTCACGTCCTGGAGACCCTCAGCGATCTCCTCAAGTTCATCGGTGATGTACTCATTCTTCGAGCGCCAAGAGGCCCCGTAGGCAGTACACATCGAGGGGCGCTTGCAGACGGAGCGGTCGATGTACTGACTAGTTCCGTGGTTGTAGACGAGCTTGGAGCCGTCGATCATGTAGTCAGTAGCCCCAGCTTCCTGAAGCTTCTCCATCTTCTTCTTGGCCCTCTTCTTTGCGTTTTTCTCCTGCTCAGAAACCCAGTGGAAGTTGTTCAGGTATGCCTGAGCTTCTGTAGCCACCACGCCGTAGAGATCCTGCGGGGAGTCCGTCGGAATCACATTTGTGTAGTGACAGGTCTTGGGGTCACGGAGAAGAGCGCCCAGGATCTGGCTCCCAGAGTTCGTCGCATCGCGGCCATTGGCCACACGGGCAACTGTTGAGGTCTTCCAGACGAAGATCTCGAAGTATTCCCGGACAGTGGCGAGGAACTGGAAGGGCTCATCAGCACCTTCCCAGAGAGCACGGCCAGCAGTGGAGAGGGGATCCCTAGCCACCACTTCCAGCTCCTTCAGGAAGTCAGCAGAGAACTCAACCCGGCCATTCATAGAGAGCTTGTCGCTCTTCACTCCTGATTCGGTCTTACCGCTCCAGGTGTTTGCGATGGTCACCAGGAGGTCACGGCGTACCGCTTCCCGGTTGTCATCGGTGACAGGGTTTCCGTCTGCATAGAGAAGGAGAGCCTTCTGGTAGTCACAGCCCTGGGGGTTCAGGGTGTCCGGCATGTAATACATGCGGAGGCGTGCATCGAAGTAGGTGGGCAGATAGAAGCGCTCAACGTGGGCGAAACGAGCCGCCACCATCAACACTCGGAACGGAGAAACCCGTTCTTTCTTTGCCACCTCCCGGTTGGCGTGCCAGTTCTCTAGAGCTGCCATCGCCTTTTTGAACTCAGGCCGGATGTTCCGGTTGGCGTCGTACTTACCTGCCTCCCAGATCGCAGGATCGATCAGTGGGCGGGGGTCGTTCTTGGCATCCCAGGAATCCTTCTCGAAGGTGCGGAAGTTGCCGATCTCTACTGAGGTTTTCAGTAGCTGCTTCATCACATCGAAGACGAAGTGATTCAGGGTGAACGGCTGGGCCTGAAGGTTGTGTAGAGCCTTCAGAGCGTTCTCCGAAGGAACAGTTCCACGGTTGTTCCTGATCAGGCGGGTGTACTTGCCGGAGTGTGCTTTCAGGTAGCCACCACGCATAGACACCTCACCGTCTTCAAACTCCCAGGGCAGTGGAGGGTGAACCATTGGCCACGCCTCATAGGCCTGTTCGTCAGCAGCAGCCTGGAGAAGGTCCCGGTACTTCAGACCCTCAACAGAGAGAGTCAGGTAGTAGGTGGCCTTGGGCTTTCCTTTTTTCCCGTCTGCGTAGAACTTCAGGGTGTCAAACCACAGGCAGATCGACTGGAGACAGGAGAAGCCCCAATCACCCAGGTGAGCCCGTTGCTTGGCATCCAGGAAGGTGTACTCGAAGTCTTCAGACAGGCCAGCCTGAGACTTTCGGATCTTCTGGGTGTAGCCCATGACGGAGCTACGGAGGATGAACCGATCAACCCGCTCGTAGTGCTTCGGATCCAGCCGTTTGAGCTTGCTCAGGAAAGCCTGATGATCGAGCTTCTCACCGATGTCATTGAAGACTCCGGCGATGGGTCTGATAGCGCGGGCTCCTCTACCCAGGTTGTCCAGAACCACCGTCACGATGATGTGAGCAGCAGTTAGATAGTCGATCTCCTCCATGATCGGTTTGATCACATGGTGATGACGTCCGGCCTGACTGTTTAGAGCTGTCTTGTGTTGCTCCTCCAGACGGATGGCCAACACGGGAACGAGCTTGTTACGGAAGGAACGGCCCAGACGTGTCTGAGAGGTTCGTCCGTTGTCGGCTGCTTTGCCCTCTGCGTCGATCTTTGTGAGCTTGGAATACTCCTCGCTCATCTCCTCTAGGCGGAGTTGCCAGATCTTTGTGTCATGGCCCAGCTCGTCCTGGACAGCTTTGAAGTCCTGCTCCATGTGCTCAAGAAGACTGATTGCACTGTTTGGGTCTTCATTGGCTGCGTGCCAGGCAGCTTCATTTAGTTCTTGTAATTTGCCGTCATCAAAGAGCATCAGTTCGTAGTCGGTGCTGGTTTGGTATTTGAGTGGTCCGAGAGTCATTGAGCGCTCAACCCATCGCGCATTTCCTGGGCTCGGAGAGGTGCCTGGGATGTCCCCAGAGAGCATGTAGGCAGGGCCAGGAGGCTCGCCTACCTCACGTAGAAAATCGAAGAAATCAGGCCATTTAGGCTTAAGCTGATTCATCCAGATGTTGTAAAGAGGAGTCCGATTTAGACCCCTCTTGGTGTTCCGGCAGGTCTCACAATTTTCGACACCGCTGTTCTTCTTAGTCTCGAAGTACTCCCCACAGGAACACATCTTGACTTCCTTAGAGTTTGTCTGCGATTTCGTTTGCGAGGACTTTGGCTGAGTTGTAGATGTGTTGTCGGACTTCTTCTGGGTAGTCGTTGATTTCAGCGAAGAATTTGGAGACATCAGCAAGAGCTTGTGGGAGAGATACGGTCAGTGTTGTGGATAGCTTCTTCACACGTTCAGAACGCACCTTTGCGTCATCGAACTTGAGCTTCTGGAGTTCTTTCTCCATAGATGCCCTTTCAGCTTCGGCAATCTTTTTGCTCTCAGCTTCTTCGGCAGTCTTTAGCTTCTCCTCTTCGATCTGAGCCGTGAGGTCAGCGATCTGTTGCTCATACTTTTTTATGTCGTCTGACGCATGACCACGCTCACGCCAGTCAGAAGCCTCTTGCTTTCTAGCCTTAGATTTGGCCAAAAGTTCTTGTGCTTTCGTAAGCTTGACTTCTGGATCTTTTGCTACTTCTAGGATCTCGGATTGGCTTGGGATGTTTCCCTGATTCATCTCCTCGAAGAATGCCTTTTTGTAGTCCTCTGGTAGATGCCATAGCTTTGTGGAGATCCTGTCGCCTAGAGATTTAAATGTCTCTGTAGCTCCTGATTCTCCAAACATCTCTACATAGGCTACATACGCTCTGTATTTACATGCCCAGTTACTTGCTTGTGTTGGAGAGATTCCCAGGCTCTTATAGTAAGCATTAAGACCGAGCCCATGAGCTTTTTCGGTTTTGAAGTGTTTCTGAATTTCTACAAGCTCACGGCCCACCTCTAGGGCAGCCTTAGCAACAATGCGAAGGATGTTTTCACCCTTCTCTACCAGGAAGTCCTTGTCTTCCTGAAGTTCTACCTCCGATAAGTCTATGCAGGAGGTATCCACGGCCAGCGTAGATGCATCTGGGATGATGATTTCGGAGGTCATGTTCAGAGTGAGTTAATTGCAGATTTACGAAGTTTGTCGGTGAGTTTCACGTACCGAGCCGTGGTCGATGTGTTCTTGTGATTGAGCACACGAGCGATGGTCAACACGTCGTGACCGTTCTCAGCCAGCCAGGTCCCTGTGGTGTGTCTCCAGGAGTGCCAAACCAGGCCCTTACTGAAGCCCAGGTGGTCCCTTACTTTCTTGAAGCGGGTGTAGAGGTCGTCCTTGTTGTAGAACTGGAAGACCAGCTCATTAGCGCTCTCATTTGCACAACGCACACTGAGCAGATCAACAAGCTCAGGGTGAAGGTCAAGGGTGTGTGTCGTTCCGTTCTTGGTGTCTGGGAAGACAACCAAAGAGCGATCTAGTTTCACATCACCCACTGTCAGCTTGAGAAGCTCAGCCTGTCGGCATCCTGTGAATACAGCAAACCGAATGGCATCAGCAATCTCTCTGTCGTCGAATACATCCACAGCAGCTTCGAGCATCTGCTCTAGCTGTTCTTTGGTGAAGTATTCCTCACGAGCGCCGTTCTCTTTCAACGGCTTTAGCTTTGGTTGTTTAGGGATCAGATCCTCATCAGCCAGTTCCTTGAGAACTGTGTTGGCATTGACATGATCCGGTTCACTCCACCGGCTGAGCGCTTCCCGTTCTGCCCTGGCTCCTGCATAAGCTTGGCCCGCATTGCTGCCAGGTCAGCTTTGCCTATTCTTTTGACATTCTTATTTGCACCAAGGAGTCTTAAGGCGTGGTCGCGGTTGTAAGTGAAGGGTTTATTCCAACCCACCTTGCCTTTCCATGAAGGATGCAAGGCGGCAGCAAAATCAAACGCTTCTTTCAGGTTCATAAGACGGAAGTGAATAACAGTTTTCCAGATGATCAAATTGATCTTTCACCTCACCGAGGTGTTTGATCATGTCGGTCCTGTAGTCAGGCTCTTCTATGTGGGAGATAGATATGTGGAGGAACTTGATGTATTCCTCCATCGTGATCTTCTCGAACTCCTGTTCATCCATCAGCCTGTTACCTCATTGGAGTCGATGTATTGAGCACGGATCGCTTTGGATCGAATGCTCTTCATGTGTTGCTTCTGCTGGATAAGTCCCAGCACGTTGAGAGCCTCTTTGCGGCTCTTCGCTGCCTCTGCCTCCAGGAAGTTCTGGGGGAGGTCGCGGTCATACTTGTTGTTCATCATTGTTAGTGAGTAGTAGAGTGTTCTATTTAAAAGTCGAAAGGATTAGTGCCATGTCTGCCCGATAAGCGGCACAGGCATAGGTGTGGCTGCAGCGCCCATGCGTAGGAGGAGGCCCCGGTTAGCAAAACCGGTGGTTAACGTTTCTTCACATTGAATGAGTCGATCGTGATCGCTGGTCTTTTCCCTCTTGCTTACGCAGCCGTTTTTACTTGCTTGCTTCTCCAAGCGTTCCGGATGATGCGCTCGTCTTCTGCTTCGAGGGGCAGCTCGACGAGCGACCGAACAGGTCTCAAAACCACTCACCCAGAACTGCTTGATGAGAACGGTGTGCTGATAGACGAAGAGCTCTGGGCTGTGCGCTTTTCAGATAGGGAAAGTGTTTTTCTTCCCGAGGCATAAGCGCCTTACCTAGCCTTGCCAGGGATTGTCGCCATCATTGGCGACCAGCATCTGAAAAGTGCTTCTTCGTCGGGTTCGCCCTGCTCTTGTTGATTGAGCATCAGAAGGTCCAGGCGCATTTCGACCTCCACGTCAATGGGTTCTTCTTTTTCCACAGGCCGCACGGTTTTCGTGCGCTTCTGTTCTGGGTGCTCTGGGTAAGCCTCCATGCTTTGGTCCTTTGTTTCTCTCAGGACCTTGATGTGATGACTGACCGTCCCTCTAGAGATACCCAGTTGACCAGCTAGCTCTCTCTGTGATCCGAGTTCGTTCTCGAACCAGAGGCGGACTAACTCGCGTGTAGCTCGTTTCCACTTAGAAGCTTTTTCGAGCCATTCATACAGGGTGATCGGATGGTGGATCTCGTGTGGTGGTGTTGGTGTGATCGACATACATCAGTTAAGGCTTGAAGACGGAAGACCAAAGCGCGGGCCTCCGTAGGTCTCAGTTGCAGATCAAGAGATCCGTCATCGTTCATGCCAACGTCATCCCTTTCCAGCTGGATGGATATGAACACGTCATCGCAGCAGGGACACTTGGCGCGTTCGATAGGTGCGTTCAGGTTCATTTAGGGTTGTTCTCAGGGAGGAATGAATGGTTCGGATCCAGCTCACGGATCTGAGCTGCTATGTCGTCAAACTGCTTTTCCCAATAGGGGTCAGCGTTGAAGCGCTCGATGATTGCGTGCCACTGTCTTTTGTCAGCCGCTTCACAGACTTTCGCTAATGCGTTCATGCGCTTTTGGACTAGGTCCCAGTGTTTGGCCTCTAGGACTTGGACAGTGAATGAAGGAGTCATAGGTTCAGAAGTCGAATGGCTTTTCGTGGGCGATCACCACGAAGAAGAAGACCCAGGCGAAGATGAGGAAGAAGGCCATCAGTCAGTAGAGATTTGGTTTTCAGAAAGGAATGGGTGGTCTGGCTCCACCTCACGGATCGCCTTTTCCAAGACGTTGAACATGTGTTCCCAGAAAGGGTCATCGTTCAGCAATCCGATCAATTCGTGTCGAGATTTGCGTGGCGTCTTCTCGGTGATCTTCTGCATTTCTTTGAGGCGTGCCTCTTGGACGCAGAACCAGCGCTTGGTAAGGAGTTCGATTTCAGTCATGGTGGTGCAAAAAAATTGCATAAAAAAAGACCCCCATTGCGGGAGCCAAAGCCTGGAGGGGGAGTCGAACCCCCTCTTCACCATCAGGCGATTATCCGTAGTTCTTTAACAAGCTACGGATGTTCTGTGTGATTGCCATTCCACCGACTTGAGTTTCAAGTTTGTTGCCGTCCTTATCTGTGATGACGAGAACAGGCGTGGCAGTCACCTCATAGTCCTTAGCCAATTTGAGATTGGCCTCGGGGATGGGTTTACTGCTTACATCTTCCAGGTCAACGTATTCAATGTTGTTGATACGTTCGTCCTTAACACCCTGAAGGTATCTATCGACAAGGCCACAAGGACCGCAGGACTTTTTTGAGAAGAGATAGAATTTGTTCACCAGATAGATCCTGTGAGTAGTTGGGTAGCGATAGCGATGGTCACACCCAGCATTGCTAGGCGACCATTCCATCGTTCAGCGGTTTGTGTCCACCCGTAGGTGGCTTCGGATTTAGAAGTGTTTGACATAGCGATCATGCGAGGTCGAGTAGAGATAGTTCAGCACGATTGAGAACATCAGCCCAGGTGTTGATAACCTGCCCTTCAGCCTGAGCCAATACCTCTAAGAAAGAATCGAACTGTCTATTAACACCAGTTGAGGTAGAGGTCGGAGAAGTACCGCTAGGTGCTTCGATGAACTCTTAGTTTTAGGTTTTGAGGTAGAACAGGTATGGTCGGTTATCACCAAAGAACATTGCTCGCAGAGAGCACAATAAGAACTTTATGGTTGTCAGACTAAAAGTTGGGCCTTTGGATTTACTTCAACGAATGAGGATTATTGGTAGTGGGTTAGTTATTGCTGCCTATTTCATCACTCTTCATCTGGATGTTGTGACTGGTGTCGTCGTTCATTTGACAGCAATGGTTATCTCAGTACCTTACTTCATCAAATCGAAGGCATGGGATGTCGTAATTATGATGACTTTCCTTATGACGATAGGGACAGGGAGACTTGTTACAGCAGCAATATGATTACGGTTATCACTACTGCGGTGAGTATTATTAGCGGGTTAGGGTTAATTGGATTCTTTGCTAACCATGAGTGACTAAAAAACTCACCGATGAGGAGAGTAGGAATATTAGTGAACTTTATGATGACATAAATCACTTATTGAAGAAGTTCAAGATGAAGACTGGATTCGACAACCAGTTCGTCTGTATGCTTCTAGGAGGACTGATGAATGAATACAAGACTCCTGAGGTACCTACTAGGAACAAGATTTCAGCCTTCCGGTAGGTAAAGTCCATTTCTCTGCGAGATAAACACGCAGCTGCATCATCAGATTAGAAGTCATATGTGAGGAGTAAAAAACTCCGATGTGTTGGAGGCCCACCAGCAGGCCAGCACCTCACTCAGCTAGGTCAAAGGCAAAGGACTCAACCTGTTCATAGGTAAAGCCCGCCTCCTCGATAGCTTCTCCAAGCTCCCGTGATTCCTCCTGTAGTCCGAGGTAGGCCTCGTCACAGTGGTGGGTGTCTTCCAAGGCTGACCACCAACGCTGGAGCCAGGAAGACAGCCCTAAGAGCACGTCAAAACGCTTAGCGCTCAGGGTCTTTGCAAATTCGGTCATGTCAAAAAGGCAGGTAAATTTTTCACCCGGATTTACTCCGGGCAGATGGGGTGGCCCTTGGGTCAGGCCCGGGTGGTGAATCCGAAGGTCTGCTTATGGATCGGCCCGAATTCACCGAAGGGGCCGGTCTCGTCAAACGTCAGGACAAAGCCGGTGTCTTCGGCGTAGTCCTTCAACACCTCAAAGAAGAGGCGTATGTCCTCAGGGTCACCAGTGAGGCGACCTCTGAGCTGTCTGTTTTTGGGTGCCATTAGTCAGGTTTCGTAGGTCGTACAAAATTCAGCCCTTCAGGGACCTCCGCATCCATCGCTTCCAGGTCGCGGTCAGACCACGGCCATACGAAGGAGCTGTATGCCTCTTTCAGGTGGCTCCCTTCGGGCAGCATCTCCCACTCGGTGAAGAGCCTCTCCTTCTGAGCAGCAATCCAACCGGCAGCCAACTCCTTATATATGTCGTCGGCTTGGCTCTTCTGCAGCACCTCAAACAAGGCCGCTACTTCATGGGGCGTAATGGTCGTGTTCAGGTTGTGCAGGCTCATTGGGTTGTTCTCCTTAGGGGTCTCAGTACCGGCTCTAGAGGTACTCAAAGTCATCCATGTCGGGCATGTAATCAAGAGCCCTCATCCCCTTGCACTCAGCAGGGAATCCTTCTTCTTGTTCAAACACCAGACCGTAGTTATCGGTCAGTGTGTCCATCACTTCGTAATTAAATTCGTAGCTCATTTGTTGCTGGGTAGTGGTGTTGTTTGTGTGTCTTGTGGCGGGGTAAGCAATCAGAGATACCCATGCTTAGTGAGTAGGAGTGGTTATCCCCTCAAATGACGTGGGCAACTCCTGGGGTTTCCCGGGTGTGCCAATCGAGGAAAGTGGCACATAGTGGCCAGTAGTGGTGACCAAGGGCCAATCAAAGGCCCAAGGTCTGCCGCATCTTGCGCTGTGCGGCCTTCAGGTGCTCACCCCGTCGGTCGGTCTGGGGCATCCCCTCAGCTCGCTCCGTCAGGGCCATGTGTTGTTTGGCGGTCAGGGTGTTCAGCCCTTCCTCCAGTTGCTTGTACGTCCAGGCCACGCTCTCCATCCCTGCCATCTCCTGTAGGGGGTTGGCTGTCAGAGGCACCCAGGTCTGTCCGTCGTCCTCTTCCCGGTTGGGGTCGAGGCTCAGGGCGTTGTCGCTGGCGGTCTGCGGGCGAGGGTTAAAGGCCAGGCGGAGGGCGTTGTCCAGTGCCTGCTCTTTCTTCTCCCACTTGGTGCAAGCCTTGGCGTGGCGGCGGATGCCGGTCTTGCCGAAGCACTTCACCTGTTCACGTACAACCTCTTCACGCTCCTCAGTGGTGGCGTGGGTGAAGCCTTCAATCCGCTCCACCACATACCAGGCACTCACGCCGTGGCCCACTGCGTCCTGGTCATAGGCAACAGGCTTGGTCTGGGGTGTGACCTCCAGGGGTAGCTGGTTCTCCCATTGCTTCTCGTATTTGTTGCTGGTGTCGTCCAGCTTCTCGGTCTGAGCCTTGCGCTCGTAACGGGTAACGGTGACACCACCAACCTGGCGGGTCTTGGTTCGCCCAGTGGGGTGCTTCTTCTGCTGTCGCCAGGGGGCTTGCGTGTTGCCGCTGAAGCCCTTGGTCTTGGCAACTCCATTGCCCATCCGCTCAGAGAGGGGGCGGAGCTTGGTGGTGTAGCTGGTGGTCATCGTGGTCATGTCCTCATTAGGGGTTATTTGGTGGGACCTCAGATGAGGCCCCGATGAGAGGTACTAAGCATCCTCGTAGTGTTCAGTAGTGTGTTCTCTCAAGCAATAGAAGAGACCAGCTCGTCCAGTGCTTCGTAGTCAAGTTCAGAGCCATCAATCTCGACACCATCAGGGGTGTGGGTGTGGCCGTTGGTGAAGAGGAAGTCGATGTAATCACCGATCTCTTCTGCCTGCTGGGCAACTCCGTAGAACCCTTCGTCGTTCTGCATCCACAGAGCCACGTTCCAGGGCTCGTAGTTCTTCCAGCCGTTGTAGGTGGTGGTCAATGGTGTGTCCTTTGGTATGTCCAGAGTGTAGTGCTCAATAGTGTGTACTGTCAACCAAGTCAAGCAAGGTATTCCTCCTGAGTAGGGGTGCCTGATGAGAGATGCCTAGTATTTGCGAGCACTCTCGTGGATTGGAGGGGGATACTCACTAAGCTCTCGGGGAATATGACTGCAATAACTCTTAACAATAGAGGGTCATAGAGGGTATCCCTTTTCATGGGAAATGACGGTCATGTTTCATTTCACCCCTCAAGTAGGCATATGCATAGGCATCAGCTGGCGGTCTATCTCTTTGCACCCCTGCCAAGTCTCATTGCCCCGTACACCATGGATGGTGTCAGACCCGTTTCCAGCTGCGATCTCGGCACTAGGCTCTCCTTAAGTACCTCACTGAGTCTCAGCTCAAGACGTCAAGCCCATGACCACCATGCACAACGCCGGACAGCCGGAAACACCAACCACTCAAGTGACAAACCAGGACTTGATGACAGCCTTGTTGGCAAGTCAGGAGAGAGAGCAAAAACTGCTCATGGAGATTGCCTCGATCAAGCGAAACATGGAGCCCTCTCGTCAAGCGTCATCTACTTCGCAGTGAAGAGGAAGAACCTCCTGGCGAAGATCGGGCATACCGATGACTGGGAACGTCGGCGGAAGGAGCACGAGAGGAATGGCTGGGACATTCAGGGCTGGCAGTGTGAGCCAAAGGCAACCGAGAAACGCTTCATCTGGGTTCTCAAAACACATGGAGTTGAACCTGTTGGAGGAGCGGGATTCAGAGAGGTTTATCCCTTAAACGAAGCCTTCCTTCAGACAGCCCGCAACTTCGGCTGGCCTCTCGGTGTCTACACAAACCCCACTATTTGGCGTAGGTCCTCCCTTTACTCCAAGCCAGGTAGGGACTCAGGTCAGAAGGATCTATTCAATGGAGCTGCATGAGAAGTTATCCCGTCTTCATCATCTCCAGCATCTTCAAGAGCTGCTGTAGTTCCCTCAGTCTTTCTGGTGTGAGCTTGTCCAGGCCAAAGCCTTCGATGGTCTCCTCGTCGCTGGCTGTCTTCCGTGCCTTGGCTTGCTCGACAATATCCATATATGAGGTGGTCCTTCTCTTCGACTCATCCTTTACAGCTGCACTTGGTTGACGGTGGAAGGTCCTCTGTCTCGTTTCTGTCCTTGGGTCTTCCTTGGCTTTCACCGTCTGTGCTTCGTCTGCCTCTGCCATCAGGGCTTGGTATTTGGGCAGCTTCAGAGCAGCCTCAATTAGCTCTG
>QCSL01000049.1 GCA_003209165.1 Synechococcus sp. AG-670-B23
CTTGCCTGCCGATCGGTGTGTTGATTACCAGTTGCACCTGCTTGGAGCGGATCTGGTCCTCGATGTTGGGTCGACCCTCGTGCACCTTGAGCACCGATTGCACCTTCAATCCCGCATTGGCGAGTGCTTGAGCGGTGCCGGAGGTGGCTGTGACATCGAACCCGAGTTCGATCAGGCGAGCTGCGATCGGTATGAGCGCCTGCTTGTCGCGGTCGTGGGTGGAGAGGAACACCGTTCCCTGGGTGGGTAGCGCTTCTCCAGCGCCGAGTTCGGCTTTGGCATAGGCCATGCCGAAACTGTCGGCAGATCCCATCACCTCTCCCGTAGAGCGCATTTCCGGTCCCAGCACCGTGTCCGCCCCGGGGAAGCGCCTGAAAGGCAGCACTGCCTCCTTGATCGACTGCAGCGGCGGCTTCGGCTCGCTGGTCATGCCAATGTCAGTAAGAGTTTCGCCAGCCATAAGGCGGGTCGCCAGGCGAGCCAGTGGTTGTCCTGTGGCTTTGGCGACAAATGGGACCGTCCTGGAGGCACGGGGGTTAGCTTCGATGATGTAAACGACTTCCGAGCCATCGGTGTTGCGTTGAGCGGCGAACTGGAGGTTTATTAGTCCACGAACCTCGAGGTTTTGCGCCAGGGAGCGACTCCAGTCGCGAATGGTATTTAAAGCGGCCTCGCCGAGGGAAACCGTGGGCAAGCAGCATGCTGAGTCTCCGGAATGAATTCCCGCCGGTTCGATGTGTTCCATCAGACCACCGACGATTACAGCGCCGGTGTGATCGCAGAGAGCGTCCACGTCCACCTCAACGGCATTCTCCAGGTACTGGTCAATCAGAACTGGATGATCGGGCTCTACCTGCACGGCTTCGCGCATGTAGCGGTTGAGTTCCTCTTCGTCGAAAACCACCTCCATGGCCCGTCCGCCCAAGACGTAGGACGGACGCACGACAACCGGATAGCCCACCCTAGTGGCCACTGCCCGTGCTTCCTCTTCGCTGCGTGCCAAGCCATTACGGGGTTGGCGGATGTTGAGATCGCGGAGGATGGCTTCGAACTGCTCGCGGTCTTCGGCTCGGTCGATCGATTCAGGTGAGGTTCCCCAGATGCTGGTGCCCGTCGCCCGTCCCTCGTCACTGTCGAGCCAGCGCAGCAGAGGAATGGCGAGTTTCAGGGGGGTTTGTCCACCGAACTGCACCACCACGCCATCGGGGCGTTCCGCTTCGATCACATTGAGAACGTCCTCCAATGTGAGCGGTTCGAAGTAAAGGCTGTCACTGGTGTCATAGTCGGTGGATACCGTTTCCGGATTGCTGTTCACCATCACAGTAGTTATTCCTTGGTCTTGCCCGGCAAAGGAGGCGTGGCAGCAGCAGTAGTCGAACTCGATCCCCTGCCCGATCCGGTTGGGGCCACCGCCCAGGATCATCATTTTGCGACCGACCTCGCGTCGGCTCACCTCGGACGAGGCGGGAAGCGGCTTGACGGATCCATCCTCTTGCAGGGTCTGCAAGGGACGCTCATAGGTCGAGTAGTGATATGGGGTGGATGAGGCGAACTCCGCAGCGCAAGTGTCGACGGTTTTGAAGACGGCGCGAACATCGAGTTGATGCCGCCGCTGCCGCACCAACAATTCGTCGCTCCTGGTCTGCCAGGCGATCTGTCGGTCTGAAAAACCCAGCTGCTTGGCTTCAAAAAGGCTGTCGGCATCCAGCTGATCCAGGCTTTTTCCCCTGATCAGCCTTGCTTCCGCCTCTATGATCCGCCGAAGTTTGGCCAGGAACCAAGGGTCAATCTTGCTGATCCGATGAATCTCTTCATTGCTGCGTCCGCGCACCATGGCTGTCCGCACGCTGAGGATCCGCTCAGGTGAAGGGGTCCTCAGCTGACGATCGAGCTCACCATCGCTGAGGTCCGGTTCCTCCCGGTCGCCTCCCCAGCCCGAGAAACCTGTTTCCAGGGACCGCATGGCTTTCTGGAACGACTCTTCGAAACAACGGCCGATGGCCATGGCCTCACCCACCGATTTCATCGAGGTGGTGAGCACCGCCGGACTGCCCCGGAATTTTTCGAAGGCGAATCGCGGAATTTTGGTGACAACGTAATCAATGGTCGGCTCGAAGCAGGCGGGCGTTTTGCCGGTGATGTCGTTGAGGATTTCGTCGAGGGTGTAGCCAACGGCGAGGCGAGCAGCAATCTTGGCGATCGGGAAGCCGGTGGCCTTGCTGGCCAAGGCCGAGGACCGACTCACCCTGGGATTCATCTCAATCACCACAACGTCGCCGTTGTCGGGATTGATCGCGAATTGGATGTTGCTGCCGCCTGTCGCGACACCGATCTCCCGAATGATGGCAATCGACTGGTCGCGCAGCCGCTGGTATTCCCGGTCCGTGAGGGTCTGGGCCGGGGCCACCGTGATCGAATCCCCTGTGTGCACCCCCATCGGATCAAGGTTTTCGATGCTGCAGACGATCACGACGTTGTCCGCCAGATCACGCATCACCTCAAGCTCGAATTCCTTCCAGCCCAGCAGCGACTGCTCAATCAGAATTTGAGAGACCGGACTCGCCTCCAGCCCGCTCTTGCAGATCGCTGCGTATTCCTCTGGGTTGTAGGCAATGCCCCCACCACTTCCACCCAGGGTGAAGGCGGGCCGGATGATCCGGGGAAAACTGCCGATCGCGGCCCCGACGGCTTCCGCCTCTTCCTGGGATGAGGCAATGCCGGAAGGGCAGACACTTACCCCAATGCGCTCCATCGCCTGCTTGAACAGCAGACGGTCTTCCGCCTTCTGAATCGCCTTGAGGTCGGCACCGATAAGTTCGACGCCGAAGCGTTCCAGGGTGCCTTTTTCGGCGAGGGTGACCGCCAAGTTGAGGGCGGTCTGCCCCCCCATGGTGGGCAGCAGCGCGTCCGGGCGCTCCTTTTCGATGACCCTGGTGACGACGTCCGGCGTGAGCGGCTCGATGTAAGTGCGATCGGCCATCTCCGGGTCGGTCATGATCGACGCCGGGTTGGAGTTGATCAGGATGACTTCATATCCCTCAGCTCTGAGCGCCTTGCAGGCCTGGGTTCCTGAGTAATCGAACTCACAGGCCTGGCCGATCACAATCGGACCAGATCCCAGCAGCAGAATGCGACGCAGGTCAGACCGCCTCGGCATGGGAAATCGTCCTTGGCCAAACATTTCAAGCCTCTCACGCGGCCTTTACCTGATCTGGGGACTCGGCCTCGCTACGGTGAGAGCAGATCAACACCAGAGTTGCAATGAGTGAGCTCCAGCGCCTGAAGGGGCTGCTGCCACCGGAAATGCAGAGCTGGGTGTTTGTGGAATCCGCTGCTGCAGTCGATCCTCCATTGATCACCCTTGAGGAGATCGGCCGGGATGAAGTGGAGATTCAGGTGGATCTCGATGAATGGGACGCCCTCGCGTTGGACCATCGCAACTTGTTGTTCTGGCACGAGGTCGGTCGGATCCAGAACGACACCATTCCCCGCGATGGGTGGGAGATGGCAGCTCTAGCCATCGGCCTCGGTGGGGCTATCGGTGAATTGTGGGTGCAAGACGGCCTTCTGCTGATGATGGCCCTCGGTCTTTCCGGCTTTGCCGGCTACAGGCTCTACCTAAAGAACAATTCCGAAAAGCGCCTGCAGGACGCCATCAGTGCAGATGAGCGTGCGATCGATCTGGCCTGTCGATTCGGATATAGCGTTCCGAACGCCTATCGGAGCTTGGGGGGTGCGCTGAAGGAGTTGGTCGAAAAGACCCGCAAGAAGCGACGCCGCAGCTACTACGAGGATCGTCTTGAGGCTCTGCGCAAGAGTGCCAGCAAGGCCCGAGCTGAAATGGCCCAACAGGAGGGCTCACGCAGCTCCGTTACTAGCGAAAATGTTTATGGATAGCGAGAAGCTTGCCGAATTGGTGGCCGATGCCTGTGACGACCGCAAGGCTACCGACATCCGCTTGATCCGCGTTGATGAGGTATCAAGCCTGGCCGATTGGATGGTGATTGCCGGCGGTCAATCCGACGTTCAGGTGCGTGCGATTGTTCGATCGGTTGAAGACCGCCTGGAGACTGAAGTCGACCTGCTGCCCTTGCGCAAGGAAGGGCTCAATGAGGGGCGCTGGGCTCTTCTGGACTACGGCGAAGTCATCGTTCATGTACTGATGCCCGATGAGCGCGGTTACTACGACCTGGAGGCGTTCTGGAGTCACGGTGAAAGCCGAACTTTCTTACCGTCGGTTTAATAACCGCTTTCCCGATGTCTGAAGCGGTGTCCTGCCCCGTGCCACCGGAGCAAAGGCCTCTTGAAGAGTTTCAGCAACTCTGCGAGTCGTGGTTCTTCTCCTGGCCAGCAGGCCAGGACCCCCTACTGTCGCAACGCCTGGCGGGCAGCTGGTTCCTAATGTTGCCGATATGTAGCCTAATCGCCAGTGGCAGTTGGACCCTGAAGCAGGATCCGCCCCGGCTCGTGGCTGCAGCTGCTGTGGCGGCTCTTGTACTTCCCTTGCTGCTGCTCGTACGCCAGTGGCTGGGCTGGACCTACGTCATGCAAAGGCTTCTGCGTGAATCTGTCGATTATGAGGAATCCGGCTGGTACGACGGGCAGACCTGGGAAAAGCCCCTGTCCTGGCGGGAACGGGATCTGCTTGTGGCCCGGCACGAGGTTCGTCCGATCCTGGGTCGTTTGGGCCGTGCCATGGCCACCTCGGCGGGCTTGATGCTGGCTGGTGCCAGTCTCTGTCAGGCTCTGTGAATCAATCGGGGTGACCGATGACTTTGCCCTCGGGCTTGAGCCCTGCAGCCCGGTCCGGAACAGCCCCTCTGGAGGTTTTCCTTCGGCGTGGATCGATCACGGAATCAGTGCACCGCGTTCATGCGGTGGTCTGCGATGGCCGAGGTCGTGTTTTGATGTCGGCAGGGAACGCCGGGTTGGAAAGTTTCATTCGCTCGGCACTGAAGCCGTTTCAGGCCCTGCCGTTTCTCAGCAGTGGAACAGCTGACCAGCTGGATGTCTATGAGCGGGGCATCGCCATCAGTTGCTCGTCCCATGCGGGAACCAATGCCCATGCCCGCGAAGCCTTCAGATTACTCTGGAAAGCGGAGTTGGACAGCTCCTCACTTCAATGTCCGGTTCCGGATGGGGCTGATAGTCCGCTTCAGCACAATTGTTCCGGTAAGCACGCTGCCTTCCTGGCCACCAGTCGGAAGATGGGGTGGCCGATCGAGACCTATCTCCAGAACGACCATCCGCTGCAGGTTGAAGTGAACCGTCGGGTCGCTGAACTGATCGGTTTGCCCGCTGAGGAATTGGTTGCGGAACGGGATGACTGTGGAGCTCCCACTTTGGTGCTGCAGTTGGCTCAGATGGCCCTGCTCTATGCCCACCTTGGCGCCTCACAGCATGCTGAGCTCGAGCAGATCAGTCGGGCGATGCTGAGTCATCCCTACCTGGTTGCAGGCGAGGGGCGCTTCGACACCGAGCTGATGCGGCGCAGCCATGGCCAGGTGTTGAGCAAAGGTGGCGCCGAGGGAATTCAATGCCTCAGCCGCATTGGTGAAGGTCTTGGGGTAGCCATCAAGGTGGAAGACGGCTCCCGTCGTGCGAAGCAGGCGGTTGCATTGCATCTTTTGCGTCAACTGGAGTGGCTCACACCCATGGGGCTTTATGAGCTCGATGAGCAGGTGTTGGTGGTGAACCCAGGCGTTAACCTCACAGTGACGGGCGCCTTGCAGTCGTGAATTTTCTGTCACTTGCGACACCGACATGTATGATTTTTGGGTCGCCGCGGGGTAGAGCAGTCTGGTAGCTCGTCGGGCTCATAACCCGAAGGTCGGGAGTTCAAATCTCCCCCCCGCCACCAACTCTGATTGAATAAAAGATCTCCCTGCTGGGAGATCTTTTTTTGTCTATCGAACCTCAATGAGCAGTCGCTCCATTAACAACGATGGCCCCTGGGACGCCATCGTTGTTGGCTCGGGAGCGAGTGGTGGCGTGGCCGCCATGACGCTGGCTGAAGGTGGAGCGCGGGTGCTTGTGGTGGAGGCAGGCCCTGACCTCACCAGCACTCAAGCCTTCGGGGCTGAACTGGGAAATCTGGTGCGGCGGATCATCGGTTTGACCAGCGGCAGCCATCGCCGGCAGTCCCAACATCCTGGCTACTGGAAAGCCAACCCACGTCTCTATGCCGACGAGCGCATTCACCCGTACGAGCATCCGGTGGATCAGCCGTTTCTGTGGACGCGAGGTTTGCAGGTTGGAGGCCGCAGCCTCACTTGGGGTGGCATCACCCTGCGTCTGTCTGATGAGGATCTGGTGGGGGTGGCCGTGGAGGATGAACAGGTTGGTTGGCCTCTGCGTAGCAGTGACCTGACACCCCATTACGCCGAACTGGAACGCTGGCTCGGCGTTCATGGTGGGCGCGATGGTTTGAATCATTTGCCGGATGGAGACACGCAACCGGCTCTGCCTGCGACGCCGGCTGAACAGCGCTTTGCTGAAGCTGTGCAGCAACAGTTGGGGTATCCCGTCATTCCCTCAAGGGGCTTTGGTCCATCGCCGCAGGGGCAGGTCACCTGGTGGCCCCGCTCCAGCAGTTGCGGAAGCAGCCTTCCTCGCGCCATGGCTACAGGCCGCACACAGCTCCTTCCTGGGCATTTGGTGGAGCGTCTGTTGATGGATGCCGGCGGAAACAAAGCCATTGGTGTGGTTGCCGTTGACCAAGCCAACGGCAACCACAAGGAGTTGAAGGCGGATCTCGTGGTCTTGGCTGCTTCCACGATTCAGACCGTCTCAATCCTGTTGCGGTCCTGTCGTAGGGAGCAGAGCAACGGGTTGGAAGACCCTTCAGGACGCCTCGGCACACGCCTGATGGACCATGTGTCTACGTCACAGTTTTTTTCCTTTCCCGAGCTTATTCAGGGGGATCAGCCTTCCCTTACAGGAGCAGGAAGTTTCTTTGTTCCCTTTGGTCGAAACCTGTCATCGGCTGATTTTCAGGGCGGCTATGGCCTCTGGGGAGGCATCGGACGTTTTGATCCTCCGCGATGGTTGCGTCGTCGTCCTTCAAGCATTACCGGCTTTCTTATTGGCCACGGAGAAGTCCTCCCCAGGGCTGAAAACAGGGTGACGCTGAGTGATTGCACGGACCGCTGGGGCGTGCGAGTTCCCTCGATTTCCTGCCGTTGGAGCGCCAATGAACTGGCGATGGTGAGGCACATGCGCGTATCAATTCAGGCCTGCATCGATGCCGCTGGAGGCGAAGCCAAATCGATCAAAGACCTCTTTCACCTCCCTTTGGTTGAGCCTTTTTTGGACGGTGCTGTTGCGCTGTCAGATGGTGCAGCACCCCCGGGGTATTACATCCATGAGGTGGGAGGGGCTGCAATGGGAGCAAGCGAAACGAACAGCGTGGTTGATTCCTTCAACCGACTTTGGCGCGCTCCCAACGTGCTGGTGGTAGATGGCGCCTGTTGGCCAACCTCGGCTTGGCAGAGCCCAACGCTGACGATGATGGCCCTGAGCCGTAGAGCTTGTCTGGTGGCCCTTAGTGGTCGGGATGAGTGAACAAATCGTCGAGATATCTCTCGGTCACTGAGCGGTCGTCACAGCCGTTCTGAAACAGAAAGTGGGCGAGGGCAGAACTCATCACACGGTATTGGTCCCAGTTGGGGTTCTCCCCGATGAAGTCCTTCATGCCTCGGTACAGCACCTCGGGGATTTCCGTTTCCAGGCTCACGTAGCTGACTTTTGACGCTTCACCGCGCTCCCTTGTCCCCATTCCATGGCATCGCTCGAGGTGATTTCGATCCATTCCGTCCAGTTTGCCCAGTCCAACGCCCACCAAGAAAGCCACATAACCGACGCTTGCGTCAAAGCCGTCTCCATTTGTTGGATTGCAGGTTAGACGAAGTGAGACAGAAGTCTGTGACTGGGTTTCAGCGGATGCAAAACGACGAGGCTTGGTTGGCCTAGGTCGGATAGGCGGTATGTCAACCAGGTGGCGCGATTCCTTGGGAAATTCACAGGTTGACCGTCACAGCCGGCAAGCCAACTTCAGCCTGTGGAAAATGGCTCCGTTTTTAGTGGAAAAAGGGGTCGAACCTTGGGGAAGTTTTTTCTATAAGGAAGCCTGATCTTTGCTTCGTCGCTGCTGTCGCTTTCGAGAACCGTGTCATTGGCGACAAGTCAGCAGCAGGTTCTGTTTGGATTTATGGGATCAATCTTTAGTGATGTCGTTGTAGCGCTTCAACGTGGTAGGCCCCAGGGGATGGTCGGCATGGGGATACAGGGGGTGATGGTGGTCATGGCTGTGGTCTGACGGGTGGCTGTGGTCATGGGAGATCGTGATGCCTTCGGGTTGGCAAGCGCCCGTGCACTCCCTCTCGCAGAGCGTGCAGCTTTCTGCAAGTCCCTCCACGTGGTGGTGGTGGCTTTCCTGCGCACGTCCAACGTCCTGTTCGAAGCCCAGCACCTGGGCGCGGTACTTGCAGAGTGAGCAGTTCATGGCGGTGTCCCCCCGCAACACCTCGTTCACCCTCTCTTTGAAGGTGTCTACCACCAGGGTGTGGTCGCCCAGATAGCCCGCAGAAAGAAACTCCACCTCGGGGTGATCGGCAGCAACCAGCTCGGTGTGTTGGCGGATTCGGCTCACCAGAACCCCTGAAAAGAGGAAGTAGGGCACCACCACCACCCGTCGGAAGCCCAGCTTCACGGCATGGCGTAGCCCTGGTTCCACCAGAGGGAAGGTCACGCCTGAGTACACCGTTTCTCCCCAGCCGAAGCCAAACCCCTCCACCAACAGCCGCGTCACCTTGGCCACGTTGGAGTTGGCGTCTGGATCCGATGAACCTCGACCCACCACTACGAGCAGGGTTTCGGCCAAGGGCACATCGTGCTCCGCTGCATTCAGGCACTCCTGAACCCGGGATCCAGCAGCCGACACCATCAAACGGTCCACCCCGAGCTCTCGGCCGTAATCGATTGGTAGACCCGTTTCGGCCGTGTAGGTGTTTAGGACAGAGGGGATGTCGTTCTTGGCATGCCCTGCGGCAAAAAGCATGGCTGGAATGGCCAGGACCTTGGTGACGCCTTTTTGTCGGAGTGCTTCAAGGCCATCCCGAAGGATGGGGCGGGCAAATTCCAGGTAGCCGTGTTCAACCGGCATGGGAGCGAGTCGAGGTCGTAGGTCTTCCACCATCTGGGCGAACTCTTCGACGGCCAATCGGTTTCGACTGCCATGGCCGCAGATCAGAACGCCAAGGCGCTCATTGCTGGTTTCCGCCTGCTGTTCGGCCAAAAGGTCGCTCTGCTGTTCCAATGGATTGACGATATCGGTCGCATCGCAATGGATTCAGGCCGTCCCGTTTTCTTCAATGCGCAGGCGGCTGATGCGAGGTGCTCCGGCCTTCTCTCCCCCCGACCAGAGGAGTTGGTGCCTTTCGTTCAAAACTGGTCCGGCCCCCGGCCGTTGCGTCTCTGTGGGGGCGGAACCACGTCTCGGGCCGCCGTTGCCCACAACTGGACGCTGGATCTTCAAACCCACTTCAAACGTCTTGATTGGCAGCCAGCAGATCAGTCGGTCTGGATTGGCGCGGGCTGCCGCATGGGAGAAGTACTTGATGCATTGCTTCCTTGCGGCCGAACGGTGGCCGCCGGTTTGTCGGGTTTGCCTGGGCTTGGTTATGTGCTCACTGGCGGTATGGGGCCGCTGAGTCGGCAGGTGGGACTCGCTGTCGATCAAGTGCTTGAGATCCATGGGGTCTGGGGCAATGGCAGTCCCTTTGCGCTGTCTCGGACCGCCGATTCTGATTCGTTCGAGTGGCGGGGCCTCTGTGGCGCCGCGCCGTTTCTGGGGGTGGTGAGCGAGTTGCGCATGACCACCCAGCCGCTTCTGCCGATGTGGGTGGAGCAACAAGTGGTGTCTCCGGATCAACTGCCTGAGCTCATGCTTCAGGCGGAAGCGGCCGATTCAGGTGCCAGCTTGCAGTGGCATTGGGAGAGCAGCGACGCGGTGCAGTTGCTCCGGATTGCCGATTTTCCTTGGACCGGTGCGCAGAAGATCACGGGGTTGCATCAGCTCCCACCATTGAGGGGATCGGCCCCGATGCCTTCTCGCAGTCACACGGAGGTGGTCGGTTTGTTGGCGCCAGCAGTCGCTGATAGCTGGGGGCGTTTGATGCCGGAGTTATGCCGTGTGCTGCACCACCGTCCTCATCCGGGCTGCAGCCTTGCCTGTCAGCAGCTTGGGGCGGCAACTCAACAGGTTGCCGTCGAAGCAACATCGTTTGTTCATCGCAACGCCGAGTGGAAACCCTGGATCACGGCCGCTTGGACTCCAGGGGATGCCCCTGGCCAGAGGCTCAGCCTCGCTTGGCTGGAGGAGGTTTGGCAGATCCTCGAGCCGATCTGCCCTGGAGTGCATCTGGCGCAGTTTCATGACCATCTGCCCTTCCATGACAGGGAGTTGGAGGCAGCATTCGGGTCTTGGTTGCCAGAGTTGCGGAAGCTGAAACAGAGATTGGATCCCTCAGGCACCCTGCCGACGCTCTGATTTACGGTCGCCGCTAATCGGCATCCGTTGATGGCCAAGCGATCCAACCCAACCCTGGTGAATCAGTGGTTGGCCAACCCCAGCAAAGACCTGCTCTCTGGTCTGGTTGTAGCTTTCGCGATGATCCCCGAAGCCATTGCCTTTTCGGGTATCGCCGGGGTGGATCCCAAGGTGGGTCTTTTTGGTGCGTTCTGCCTATCGCTGACCATCGCCGTTGTGGGTGGTCGCATGGCCATGATTACCTCAGCCACCGGTTCTACCGCCCTGTTGATGACAGGCCTTGTGGCCACCGGTGAAGCCCGGGGGTCGGGTTTGGGCGTTCAGTACCTGATGGTGGCTGGGCTGGTCACGGGCTTGCTGCAGATTCTCTGGGGCTATCTGCGTCTTGCTTATCAGATGCGCTTTGTTCCACAAGGGGTGCTGAGTGGCTTCGTCAATGCGCTGGCCTTGCTGATTTTTCAGGCCCAGTTGCCCCAGCTCGGTTTCAATTCTCACGCTGGTGATGGTGATCATGGGGCTTCTTCTTTGCTCCCCCATGGCGGTCAGATCCCCATCGTTTGGGGATTGGTCTTGCTGGGCCTGGTGATCATCTATGGGCTTCCCCGGTTGACCCGGGTGGTGCCTTCACAGCTGGTGGCCATCATTGTTCTGACCGCTATTAGTGTTGGGTTCAGCTTCGACATCCCCACGGTCAGCAGCCTCGGCACTCTCCCTGCAGGGCTGCCTTCCTTCAGTCTTCCCTTCGGTGCCGGAGGCGTTCCCTTCAGCCTGGATACCCTCGGACTAGTGCTCCCCACAGCCCTGGCCATCTCCCTGGTTGGTCTGATGGAAACCTTCCTGACCCAGGACATCCTCGACGACAAGACCGACACCACCACCAACAAAAACGTTGAGGCACGGGGCCAAGGCATCGCGAATATGGTGTCTTCCCTGTTTGGTGGCATGGCCGGCTGTGCTCTGGTGGGTCAGTCTGTGATGAATATCGACAACGGTGGTCGCACGCGACTTTCAACCCTGTTCTCTGGGGTGAGCCTGCTGGCAATGATCCTGCTTGCTGGGCCCTGGCTGAAGCAAATTCCGATGGCGGCCTTAGTGGCCGTGATGATCAGCATCGCCGTCAGCACCGCTGACATCAATGGCCTCAGAAATCTTCGCCGCATCCCCAAGAGCGATACCTCGGTAATGCTGATGACCTTCGCCGTCACCATGCTCACCACTCCGCACAACCTCGCCCTTGGCGTTTTGGCTGGCGTGGCGTTGGCAGGAATTCTGTTCAGTCGCAAGGTGGCCAAGGTGATTCAGGTTGAGGCCGTCGAGATCAGCGATCAGGAGCGTTTGTACCGTGTACAAGGGCAATTGTTCTTTGTCAGCAAGGTGTATTTCCTTCAAGGATTCGATCTTCACGACCATCCCGAGCGGATCACAATTGACCTTTCCCAATCCCACATTTGGGATCAGAGCGGCGTGGCTGCCCTCGATCAGGTCATCCGCAAATACCGCAACGGTGGTTCTGTTGTCAGAGTGATTGGACTGAACGAGGAAAGCCTTGACCTGTTCGAGCGGATCGGTGGTCAGGAATCAGCCCATGCATGAGCCTCAGCTTGGTTGGTAAGAAAGGCGGTGATGTCTTGGCGCATCGCCAGGAGCCCCTGTTTGATCTGCGCGTCCTCAGAGTTGGTTGCCACGTACCGTTCAGTCACATCCTTGGCAATGCTTACTAACAGGCAAAGCGTCTGAAGATCTCGTCCTGCCCTTAAACTAAGCCCCCTGTAAAAGAACCTCCAACAACGCCATTTTGTTGTTGTACATACCACGTCGTTCTCGTCTCACGCGACAGCAATGTGAGCCTCAGCCATCGTTCCAGCGATCAGTCCGGCCAAGACTCTCATTGCAGCAAAGCTGATTCCGATGTTTGCACGTCGAATGTGATGAATGTGCTCGGGATCTGGGACAATCCCATCCGATTCGTACAAACGCTGATGTTCCGATCCAGTTCGCGTGTTCTGATCGTTGCGCTGGCGGGGTTATTTTCTTTCCTCGCATCCTGCGCTTCATTGAACAGTGCGGCAGGCTCCCGTCTGGATCTGGTCAAAGCTCGAGGGGAGTTGCTTTGCGGGGTGAGCGGCAAGATTCCAGGCTTCAGTTTTCTCAGTCCTGATGGGCGTTACACAGGCCTGGATGTTGACATCTGCCGTGCCATGGCTGCGGCTTTTGTTGGCGATGCTAAGAAGGTTCAGTTCCGGCCTTTGACCGCACCTGAGCGATTCACGGCCTTGCGATCAGGAGAGATCGATCTCTTGTCCCGCAACACCACCCATACCCTCAGTCGCGATGCAGTGGGGGGAAATGGGCTGCGCTTTGGGCCTGTGGTGTTCCACGACGGACAGGGCTTGATGGTGAAAGCAGTCAGAGGAGTGAGCTCGTTGGCTGATTTGAGTGGCAAGTCCATTTGCGTGGGATCTGGCACTACGACCGAGCAAAACCTCAACGACGCCTTCGCGTCCCAGGGGCTTCCCTACACACCGATCAAATATCAAGATCTCAACCAGGTGGTGGGCGGCTACCTGCAGGGGCGGTGCGAAGCTATGACGTCCGATCGTTCACAACTTGCGGCGGCGCGCTCTGGTTTCAGTGATCCGCAGGAGCATCTGATTCTTGACGACAGGATCAGCAAAGAGCCGTTGGCTCCGGCCGTCGTAGGGGGTGACCAGCCCATGGGTGATGCCATGACATGGGTGGTCTATGCCCTGATCGAAGCCGAGGAGAGGGGCATAACCCAAGCCAATGTCGATGCAGTGGTTAGGCAAGCCTCAGCCGACCCCTCCCAGACGGCTCTGCGGCGCTTCCTGGGTGTGGATCCAGGTCTGGGTCGCAAACTCGGACTCGCCGATGATTTTGTCGTTCAGGTGATTCGCTCCTCCGGCAATTACGGCGAGATCTACAACCGCCATCTCGGACCGGAGAGTGCCGTGGCCATTCCACGGGGGGCTAACCGCCTGGCTGGAGAGGGTGGTTTGATGATTTCCCCACCCTTCACCTGATGCGGCAGCGTCGTCTCCTGGTTCAGGTTGGTGCCGCCGCCGTTCTGATTGGTCTGCTGGCCCTGTTGGTCAACAATTTGGCCGTCAATCTGATCCGCACGGGCTTGGGTCTGGGTTTTGGTTGGCTGGGTCGACCAGCTGGTTTCGCCCTGGCAGAAACCGCTCTCCCCTACGCCCCATCCGATAGCTACCTTTGGGCGTTGACCATCGGTTGGCTCAACAGCCTCAAGGTAATTGCGGCAGGTCTTGTTTTGGCCACCGTCCTGGGGGTTGCAGCCGGTGCAGCTCGCAGCAGTAAGAACCGTCTTCTGCGCAGCCTGGCTGGGGGATACGTGGCGCTGATTCGTCAGGTTCCTCTGCTCTTGCAGTTGTTGTTCTGGTACTTCGTTGCCTTCCTTGGCCTTCCGTCGGTGCCGATCGGTGGCGTGATCAGGCTCTCGAATCAGGGCATTCAGCTGTTGGGATTGAATCTCAGCGTTGAGTTTTGCGCTGTTCTCGTCGGGCTCACCGTGTTCACGGGTGCGTCGATTGCCGAAATCGTGCGCGGTGGTATCAATGCGGTGCCACGGGGCCAGTGGGAGGCCTTCCGCAGCCTTGGACTTGGAGAAGGGCTTGGGCTGCGCCGCATTGTGTTGCCGCAGGCGCTGCCGGCAATTCTCCCTGCACTCACGAGTCAGTACCTCAATCTCGCCAAGAACAGCACCTTGGCGATTGCCGTGGGTTACGCCGATCTCTACGCCGTCAGTGACACCACCATCACCCAAACCGGCCGTGCCATTGAGGGCTTCCTGCTGCTGTTGCTCAGCTTTTTGTTGTTGAATTTGTTGATCAGCGGCGGCATGGCTGTCTTCAACCGTGCCGTGTTG
>QCSL01000050.1 GCA_003209165.1 Synechococcus sp. AG-670-B23
GCGATCAATGCGCCCTTTGGACTGCTGTGGGTTGCGGACAAAACCAACCCAGCTGTCCATGCCTTTGACATGTCAGTGCTCGCAGAAATTCATGCGTAATTTATAGCCCCAATGATGGGGATTGGATGAAAAACTATGCTCAAACCAATCATAGATAGTTAATGAATTTTCTGAGCTGCCGCCTTTATTAAGCCAGTAGGCATGATAATCGCAAATTCATTTGAGCCGGAAGGGCCTGAGGCACTCGGGATGAGCCAAGTTGCTATTCAGCGCGTTATCGCTGATATGGATTTAGATCCTGATTTGGTTATTGCAGGTCGAAAAAGGGTTGACAGTTCTTTGGCTGATCGCAAGCAAGCAGTAAGCCCACGGAAGAGAAAAAGATTAAACTAAAACATGGATTGCCGAGACTTCTAGATGCACTTGATGAAAGCAATAGGATGCCTAAAGGTGAATAGAGCGATTTTAATTTGTTTCTGCTGAACCGTGCCAGGAATAAAAGCATTACTACAAAAAAAATTGACAGTAGATCCATCCAGGCTTAAAATAGAATTAAGAATAATACTTCAATGAAGATCTCCCGTCGCAAGGCTCTTCAACTTGCCACATTTATAGGTACAATATGGTTGACCACTAATCGAACAATATTTGCAAAAGATATAAAAACTGACATCAAAAGAAAAAAGGCGATAGTGATTGGCGCTGGAATAGCAGGAGTCACAGCCGCGAAGCAATTATTAGAAAACAATTTTGATGTGACAGTTATAGAGGCAAGAGAGAGGCCTGGTGGAAGAATTTTAACTTCTAGTATAGGAAATATCTCAGTAGATATGGGGGCTGCATGGATTCATGGGGACTCACATTTAAATCCACTAATGGAACTTGTAGAAAAGTATAAACTAGTAACAGCGCCAACGAATTGGGACGAAACTTGGTTTTATAGTGAAAGAGAAAGAGGAACTGTTATAGAAGATAGAGACTTTAATTCAATAGAACGAATTACAAATAAGATCATCCTCAAGATTCATGAATTACAAATAAATGCAACTGCGGATCAGTCAATGGAATCTACAATTGAAGATCTCTTGCAAGGCATAAGAGCACCATCGATAATAAAGAATGGAGTTAAGTGGTGGCTTTCGAGTGAGATTGAAGCTGTGAGCGGAGCTAACTACAAAGATCTCTCACTTCAATATTGGGATGAGGACGAGGCTTACGAGGGAGATGATCTTTTATTGATGCAAGGATATGGGACTCTAATTAAAAAAATGACTGAAGGAATAAATATCGACTATAATAAAAAAGTCGACAAAATTGAATATGGCAAGACAGAAGTAATTATTTCGGGTGAATGGGGAAGAATGAGTGGAGATATAGCAGTTGTGACCGTACCTCTAGGCGTACTAAAAAACAAGTCAATTGATTTTGTGCCAACACTTCCAGAAGAAAAGATAAAAAGTATAGAACGATTAGAAATGGGGATTTTAAACAAAATTGTTATTCAGTTTGACAAACGATTTTGGCCAGCAAAAGCTCATAGATTAGGCCTAATAAGTGAATCAACTAATGAGCGGATTGAATTTTTTCCGGCCAGACCATCATCAGATAATACTGTACTTGTAGCTCTAACGTATGGAGATTTTGCTCGTTCAATAGAGCGAAGAAGCAAAGAAGCGATTTCACATCTAATTTGGTCTCAGATAAAAAAGATATTCCCACGCGTCTCCAAATCAAATATAGTTGATATTTTTGTCACAAAATGGTATTCAGACGAGTTCACATATGGATCATACTCTTACATACCACCAAATGCATCTCTAGATGATTGTGAAATACTTTCTAATCCTGTTGGAAATAATTTACTATTTGCAGGCGAAGCTACTAGCCGCTATTATCTTGGAACAGTTCATGGTGCATACTTATCAGGGTTACGAGCAGCATCACAGGCTCTCTTGATAAAACACTAGGTAGAAAAGTAAGCCCTATGCAGGGACCGTAAGAATGGCCCACAAAGCAAATAATTTTTCCATCACAAGTATTCGTACAGCTTTAACAGGTGGTGTAAGTATTATTATTATACTAACATCAGGACTTGTTGGAACTATATCAATATGGGGAGGCCTAGATTCTGCAATCAAGTTAACGAGGAGAAATCAATTAATCAAAAATTCTGAATTGTCTAAGGAGCTAAAAAACTTTGAAGAATCAATAATCAGAGAGGCATCAACACTTTCACAAGTTATTGGACGCTCGGCAGAAAAGCTTGAAGAGAAAGAATTAATAGATATCTTATCTGCTTATTCAGAACATAAAGAAAGCTTGTCTAGTATTACGCTGGTTAGAAGGAATCGGACAAATGTATGGGTTGGTAGGTGGAGGGGTGAAGTCATTCATGAGATCAATACCGAACTTGGTGAAGAGTCATGGGAGATTGCACTTAATGCCGCACCTAATGATCAGAGCGAAGGTTTTGATGATATATATATAGAGCCCTCAGAAGGACGTCCTGTAATTACATATACAAAACACGTTGCCAATAGACGAGGAGATCTGATTGGAACTATTTATATAGATCTAGGACTAAAAGATCTTTCACAGTCTCTATTAGCTCAGCAAGAATCAAGCCCACAAAAAACATTTGTATTTAATTCAAAAGGATTAATAATTGCACATCCATTATTGAGAGAAATAAAAGCATACAAAAAATTTAAACAAATTCCTAACGTCCAAAGCCTATTGGATCCAGTTCTTCTAGCAATCTATAATAATATCTCACTAGGTCGCAAAGACATTCAGGACATAGAAGTAGATGACATGAAGTGGCTCGTATCAATAGCAATCAATAAAAATATTGGAGACAACGAATGGTATTTAGTGTCGATAATACCGCAAGATGCAGTTCTTGGACCGGCAATACAACAAGCAAGATTTGTCACATTAATATCCTTATTTATTATGACTCTCGCAATAGCTTATAGCCAATTCATAGGACGCAATATTACAGGCTCCTTGGAATTTCTTGCTTCATCTGCCGGCGCAATTCAAAAACTAAAGCTAAACGTCAAATCACATAATCGAAGTTTTTTAGATGAACTGAAAATCACCGAAGATGCATTTATATCAATGGGAAATTCGATAGGTATTTTTGCTAAATACGTGCCAAAAATACTCGTCCAAAAATTAATAGCAATTAAATCCTCTGGCTCAAGCATTAATGCAGAAGAGCGGGAAGTGACAATACTTTTTACAGATATCGCAGGATATACGACCATCTCAGATGGCATGGCGCCAGCGGAATTGGCAACATTATTAAATGAGTATTTTGAAATATTAGTGTCTATTATTCTTGAACATCAAGGCACAATTGATAAGTTTATTGGAGATGCAATTATGGTTTTTTGGAATGCACCTGATATTCAAGCGAGGCATAGTGACTTAGCAATAAAATGTGCATTAGAAATACAAAAAAAAATATTAGAGTTTAATCGGGAGAGGGCTCAGAATAGCCTACCACCTTTAAAAACAAGAATTGGCATTCACACTGGAACAGTACTTGCTGGAGAGATAGGTTCATCTCAACGATTGAACTATACAATTGTAGGAGACTCTGTAAACACAGCAGCTCGCCTAGAGGCACTAGGCAAAGATATTAATGAAACTTTGTGTATCTCTGGAGCAACAAAAATAAAATGTCACGACGTTTATGTCTGGAAAAATGTAGGAAATATTGTTTTGAGAGGAAGGGCAGGGCAAACTAAAGTCTATACTATTAAAAGTAGTTTAAATTCAATCGATGGAAAGAAAAGCTTAGAAGGTTAAAGAACAATTGGTATTATACGAAACAAGGGTAAGCCTTCGCCTGTTCAAAAAATGAGCATCCCGCAGTTCTATAAAGGGGGCTCGTATTGGTTAACTGCCTAAGTGTGGCTAGTGAAAGAATATTTAGGTCGATTGGTTTGGGCACCCTTACAGCAGCCGCGGACTTTTTAAGCACCACTAACCCGCTTCAGGAGCCCAACCCACTTCCTTCTGCCATCTCGGTACCCAGAGCTTGCATCGCTTCTTCAGGTGCTGCTCCTGTTGCAGTTGTTTCTGCCTGAGGTTGCATCGCATCAGAAATTCCAACAGAAATTTCCGAGCCCTAATTACATACACATCACTGCGCAAACTCCCCCATGCCCACTCCGCTCTAGGACTCAGCAGAGGCTCCCCAGCAAGGCTCCACCTGCTGATAGCCAACACGAACAACTCCTTCCAGAGCTGCTCTGCAGCGTCCCTACGCAGGTGGATACGGGCCTTCAGGAGTGGTGCCTCCCCAGCAATTTTCTATAGCTTTCACGGCAAATCAGGCAATGCCTCCCAGCTTTACGCGGGTCATCAGGAGCTCTAGTTATGTGAGAAAAGATGTTAGTTATAATAACGGGTCTCTTCTATATATAACTCAGTGACTGAAAATGACTAGTGTCTCTTCTCACGGTGCATCCAGCTGATCCAGTCTGCAGAAATCTCCTGCGGACAGACCGCCTCACATTCGAGGTTGCTGCTGCAGCTGCCGAAGCCCTCTGCTTCCATCTGGCTTTGAATGGCGTCGGCGCGGCGTGCTCGTTCCGGTTGCCCCTGCGGTAATTGACCCAAGTGGGCAAGTTTGGCGGCCACAAACAGGCTTGCCGAGGCATTGCGGCAGCTGGCCACACAAGCGCCACAACCGATGCAGGTAGCTGTGCTGAAGGCGCTGGTGGCTTGCTCCCGCCCCACAGGCAAGGCGTTGCCATCCGGAGCCTGGCCTGTGCCGGTTGAGCAGTAGCCGCCGGCGGCGATCAGCCGGTCAAAGGCCGAGCGTTCCACCATCAGATCCTGGATGGGGGGGAAGGCCTTGGCTCTCCAGGGATCCAGGGTCAGCTCCGCGCCATCGTTGAATTCCCGGAGGTAGAGCTGACACACCGATGTGGCGGCCCGAGGGCCATGGGCCTGTCCATTTACAAGGAAGCCGCAGCTGCCGCAGATGCCTTCGCGGCAGTCGTGCTCGAAGCTCACCGGCCGTTCTCCTGAGCTGATCAGTTGTTCGTTGAGTTGATCGAGGACCTCCAGAAGAGAGAGGTCGCGGGAGACGTTTTCCAGCCGATGGGTCTGGTATTTACCGGGTTGATCGGCGCTGCGCTGCCGCCAGATGCGCAGGGTAATTTTCATTTGTAGCTCCGAGTGCTGGGTTGCAGCGCGGTGAATTGAAGCGGTTCGCTGTGGCGGATCGGCTCGCCGTCTGCCATGTGTTCCCAGGCCGTGATATGGGCGAAGTTGACGTCATCGCGTCGGGCTTCGCCCTCGTCACTTTGGTGTTCCTCACGGAAGTGTGCGCCGCATGACTCCTCGCGGGCCAGGGCATCCCGCAGCATCAGCTGGGCCAGCCCAAAGAAGTCCTTCACCCGCAGGGCTTTTTCCAGCTCGGCATTGGGGCCGCTGGCCTCACCGGGCACCCGCACCTCGACCTCAAAGCGCTGTTCCAGCGCCTTCACCTGCTCCAGCCCCTGCCGCAGACCATCGGCATGGCGGCTGATGCCGCAGCGATCGATCATCACGCTCCCCAGCTCGCGATGGAAGCTGTTAACCGGCGTGGTGCCCTCGCTGTTGAGCAATTGGCTGATGCGGCGGTAGGTGCTCTCCAAGGCCTCACGGCAAGCCGGGTGGTCGGTCGCCACATCCTCGGCCGGCGTGCCAGCCAGCCAGGCCGTGACCGTGGACGGCGCGATGAAGTAGCCATCGGCGAGCCCTTGCATTAGGGCGCTGGCGCCGAGTCGGTTAGCGCCATGTTCAGAGTAATTCGCTTCCCCCAGCACGAAAAGACCGGGGATCGAACTCATCAGGTGGTAATCGACCCAGAGGCCGCCCATCGTGTAGTGGGGGGCGGGATAAATCCGCATCGGCTTGTGATAAGGGTCGTCTCCGCTGATGCGCTCGTACATCGTCATCAAGTTGCCGTAGCGGGCGGCAATGGCGTCTTTGCCTTCGGCTTTGATGGCATCCGTGAGGTCGAGGTACACCGACCGCCCTCCCGGGCCAACGCCCCGCCCCGCGTTGCAGAGTTCTCTCGCCCGCCTGGAGGCAACGTCCCGCGGCGTCATGTTCCCGTAGGTGGGATAAAGCCTCTCGAGGAAGTAGTCGCGCTCTTCTTTGGGAATCGAATCGGGTTGGCGTGTCTCGCCAGGGGTTTTGGGCAGCCAGACCCGGCCGTCGTTGCGCAGGCTTTCGCTCATCAGCGTCAGCTTGCTTTGGAAGACATCGCCACTGGGGATGCAGGTGGGATGAATCTGAGTGAAACAGGGATTGGCGAACAGCGCCCCTTTGCGGTGAGCCCTCCAGATCGCACTGGTGTTCGACTTCAGCGCGTTGGTGGAGAGGAAGTAAACATTGCTGTAACCACCGGTGCAGAGCAGAACCGTCCGGGCGGTGTGCACCTCCAGTTCACCGCTGAGCAGATGGCGCGCCACCACACCGCGGGCGATTCCATCGACGGTGATCAACTCGAGCACGTCCCGTCGGGTGAGCAGTTGGACGCGACCCAGCTCCACCTGGCGCATCAAGGTCTGGTAAGCGCCGTAGAGCAATTGCTGACCGGTCTGTCCCCGGGCATAGAAGGTGCGGCTCACCAGGGCTCCGCCAAAACTACGGGTGGCAAGGCTTCCTCCGTATTCCCTCGCGAAAGGCACCCCCTGGGCCACGCATTGATCGATGATGCCGCTGCTGATTTCCGCCAGCCGCTGGCAGCCCGCTTCACGGGCCCGGAAGTCCCCCCCCTTGAGGGTGTCGGCGAAAAGGCGGCTGACGCTGTCGCCATCCACCGCCACAGAACGTGCGGCGTTGATGCCCCCCTGGGCCGCCACGGAGTGGGCGCGGCGTGGGCTGTCGTGGAAGCTGAGAACCGTAACCCGGTAGCCCTGCTGGGCCAGAGTTGCAGCGGCGGAAGCCCCCGCCAGGCCGGTGCCCACTACGAGCACATCCATTTGCCCTTTGCGGAGGGGGCTGATCAGCGGCAGCCCTTCGCGGGTGCGTTGCCAGGCATCGGCGAGCGGACCGGTAGGAATCCTGGGATCCGGCAAACCATGGGTCATGCCAACCCTCCGAGAGCCAGTCCCAGGCTTATCAACAGGAAGCCTCCTCCGATCCCTGACGCCAAGAGGCGACCTCCCCAACGGATGCTCGGGCCGTTGGCCGGGGTGAGTAGACCCAGGTTGCGGTGCGCTGCTTCCGCTCCATGGAGCAGATGTAGGCCGATGGCAAGGCTGCCTGCGGCGTAGATCACTAGGCTGATTGGCTGCAGCAGCACCTGCAGTAGCACCTCTCGCTCCAGACCGTCGCCCGGGCGTGGCCAGCGCAGTTGCTGCAGGTGCAGGAGCAGAAACCCCAATGTGATGACGCCGGCAGCAACCTTGCTGCGGCTGGCAAGTGCCTCAAGCGGTTTACCGCGACGGCTGCGCAGCGCAGCCGTGTTTCCGGCAAGCCGATTCTGCAGCGTCTTAGCGACAGTGAAGATCAGATGAACGGCTGCGGTGGCGGCCAAGCTGACCTCCAGCACAGGCAGCCATGGCTGTTGATGCAGAGCCGTGGCGTATTGCTCGAACTGCATCGGTGCGATCAGGGCGGGCAACAAGCCGACCAGATGAAACCCCAGAAACACCACCAGCAACAACCCGCTAAGGGCTGATCCAATGCGTAACAAGGTTGGCTCCTGCATCAATCCCAGACCACAGGATTCAGGCGGGGACTAGGCCTTACGTCGTCGAGTTCTCTAGGCATCGGGTCGTCACTGATTCCCAAACCAATCGTATGCAGAAGCTGCGAAAGGAGGTTCGCAGCCTGGTCGCCTTCATCCAACCTTGTCATGGTGGGGATGTTGTGAACGGTTGCTGGCGTGAGGGTGACGTCCCGTCGTTGGACATGGCGGCTTGTCTGGGTCGCTCTGGCCTGCTTTCTCACCCTCTCAGTCGCTCAGCTGGGATGGGGTGCCCAGGCCGCTTTCGACCAGAGGCCGGCTCCGATTGACTGGGGGAAGGCCCCGGCGGAGGTGATGGAGCCGGAAGGCCCGCCGCTTCGGATTGGTGCTTATGTCACCAACATAAACAACGTCGATCTCCTGGATGACCAGTTCTCTGTGGAGATGTTGCTTTGGACGGAATGGGCAGGGGATTCCCGGTTGGATCCGAGTGACAACCTGATGATCCTGAATGGGATTTACGACGGCGATGTCCAACGGTTTGAGCGGGTGAGCCAAGAACAAACGGCCACAGGATCCTGGAATCTTTATCGGGTGCGTTCAGCGGTGGTGAAGCGCTGGCACCTCGAGCAATATCCATTTGATGAGCAGATCTTGCACATTCAGATTGGTTTGGTTGATCCACTTCAAAACGTGAACCTGGATGTGGTGGATCAAGAGGCCCTCATGATCACGCCTGGGTTACTGCTGCCGGGGTGGAACTTGAAGTCCCCTGGAGCTTATGCCTCAAGCATCAGCCTGATGAGTGATCTAGGACGCCCCCTCACGGTTGGGAAGGATATCCGTCGTCAACCGGCCGTGTCGCTGGATATACCAATTCAACGTTACAGCTTGTTGTTTGTAGCGCCCGATTTTCTGGGATACATGCTCGCGGTTGGTCTCTGCATCATGAGCCTGTTGATCAAGCGCAGCCGGGATGATCTCATCCTCGCTGCTGTCGTGTCAGCGGGGGGTAATTTCGTCTTCATTGCTGGGAACTTACCGGTGACTGCCATGGCGGGATTCATCGGTAATTTGCAGCTGATTATTTTTCTTGGGATTTTGTATGTGGTGGCTGCTGATGAGCTGATTGATTATCACCTGACCAATGTGAACAATCGCCTCTCAAGGGCTTTACGGGTGTTGTTGTTGCCAAGTTATGTCTCCATGACCCTGATTGGCGTGTCCAGGATCATTCCATGACCCATCCCAGGCCTATTGAATCCGAACGCCAGCTGACCTTGCGCACGTTGGGGTTGGAAATACTGATCACGCTCTTGGTTGTGTTGGTGGTGTGGGTGTTGATGATTCAGCCGAAGCTGATGCAACGGCGACTCAACATCGATGACCGCGATGTGTTGACGGCCGATGAGATTGCCGATCTTCCCGAAGGAACGCTCGCAGTAGTGTTGGATCGAAGGCCCGGCCAAGACGCGTCTGATTTTCGTTATCGGCTTTTGAAGTTGGTGATGGACCGCAGTGGTCAGCCCTACGTCCTAGGGCTGAGTCCTGCCCTGCAATCGCAGGATGAGTCCATCGCTGCACTTGCTGAAGGCCTTGATCAGGTTGGTCGAAATCCCCATCGGCTATCGGTCGGGGTGTACGGAGCTGGCCGCGCCTTGCATCAACGGTTACGTCCGATCGAGATCCCCGTCACGGGTGGTCTGTTGGGTTTGCGAGTTGGCTGGACCAATCAGACGGCTTTGCCCGATCTCAACACGGTTCATCGTCTCGATGATTTGCGTCGATTCACACTGCTGCAGGGGTTTGGTTGGAGTGATGTTGATGTTTTTGATGCGGCTGGACTGCGCACCTACACAGCGCGATCAGAAAGTTTTTTCCGACTTGTGGACAACAATCGCGTTCAGCTGTTTCCCCGTGACCTCTCTGAATTGGCTGCTGAAGCGATCATTGTCCAGAGCAAAGCCCCTAATACGCTGCTAGATCCCCATCTATTGATAGCTTATCCATTTACGGATTTTTTCTATGTGTCGCTGAAGAATGAGCCTTTGGCGGATGCCATTCGTAGGGGCTTTGAACAAGCAATATCAGATGGTTCTTATCAACGGTTGTTGGAAGAGGTGATCATGACGCCTTGGTTGAGAAAGAACTTGAACTTGAGTTCTCGTAATGTGCTGGTGTTGAACAATCGTGAGGCTCAAGATGTTTTGGATGCCGTTGACCCACGTCATTGGATGATTCCCTGGAATGACCTTCTTGAAGGACGCATTTTAAAGGGTGCTGCTTTGTGTGAGATCGTTGAGCTGAGAAAACTTTGTTTGCCTCAGTTCTAGCTAAGAAGAGCCCTTGAAGACTTCGCTTAGGTGATATCTGAGCTTGGCTCCATTGATGTGGCTCAATGCGATGAAAGCAAGAATCAAGAGGGCGACTAGAGCGAGGGGCGGTGACTGCCAAGCAACATTGGAAGCCAATTGAGTAGGCACAGAAGAAACAAGAATTCCTTGACCCTCGTGGTGCGCTCCAATGCCTTAAGGCTGGAGCTCTCTTCAGGGTTTGCTTTGCTTCCTACGAGTAGAGACATCAAGCCAAACATGCTGGCAATCATCAACAACATGCAAATGCTCGTTGTTGATCTGTGAGCGACCCATTCTTTTAGAATAGCTGCCTGGCTCATGTTGGCTTTGATTTTATTGGAAGCGAGTTCTGTTTTGGAATTGAGGATCAAAATAATGTTGCCAGAGCCCAGGGAGGTTTATACCAAAATCAGGCCATTGATCAGGTTCTGGCGGGTGTGCCTCATTCCAGAGAGCTAGAGGATGGATTTGTGGAATGACCACAACAAATACAGGATTAGAAAGGTCACTGCATATGTGATTAACTTGTAGATTAAGTCCGCTAATTGTTGTGATTTCGATTTGTTTTGTAGTGGCTTCGATCAGTTATAAAGCGATCTCTGGTAATTCAAACACGATCAGGGTTATTGCGATGGCGTAAATACCATCTATTAATCCCATCCACATCTCAGCATTGGGGGATTCCAGATGCTGGAATGGATTTCGTAACAGTTGATTGGATGCATTCATGCATCTATCTTGATCCAAAGCCGATGACCTGACTTGAACAGGCGACCCACGCTTTACGAAAGCGTTGCTCTACCGGCTGAGCTACATCGGCGACAGAAGCAATTTAACATTTGCTCTGAATCCAACTTGGACGTTTGTCTGATAATCCTCGCGCCAAATCCAGCCTGGATCCCGCTTTACGGGAACGCTTGCTTAAGGAGTCACAAACTCCCTGGCGGGGGCTCAGACGACTGGTCTGGTTCGCTCTCTTCGCCTCCGCTGGACTCGGACTGTTCACGATGGCCTTTCGTGCTTCCGCCGGCAACACTGTTAATCTGGCTGATTTCGGTATCCAGGGGGGTGCTCTCCTGCTCTTCTCTGGGCTGCTCTGGTTCGACCGGAACAGAAGCGCCAGCAGCGACGGTTGAATCAAGGGGTGCCGCCGGGTTTGCGGCCTCCTCTCCATAGTTATCGGCTTCATACCCACCATCGTCTTCAGATCCGTCTTTATCAACCTCCTCAAGCGTTTCCAGGTTGATGACTGAACACTCGTCTTCCAAATCTACGTTTTCAGAGCTGTGGTCGGTGCTCTCGTCTTCGGTGTTGGCTTCTTCCGTGCTCTCGTCCGTTTCGGACTTTCTGGGTTGCTCGTCCATGGCCGCAACAGCGTCCTGATCGCTCGTTGAATCCGTTTCTTCAGCGTCAATAGATGACTCATCTTCAGCAGACTCTTCAACGACCTTGGCTTTGCTCTGGTCCGCTGCAGGTTCAGGCCTCACTGGTTGAGTTGCAGGCTCCGGCCAGTCCAGGGCTGGGAGGTTGAGCAGTTGCAGGCCGAGGCTCGTGCGTTGGGTTGTGACAGCGTCAGCAGGAACGCTTGAATCAGCCGGGGCAACCCTTGCTGTTGATCCAAACAACAGCGCTGCGGCTTGAATCAGCTGCTGCACCTGCCAGACGATCAGCGCCAGCAATGGACTGACCAGCAGCAGCGTGACAAGGCGGGACTGTCCCGAAACTGGGGAAAACTCACTCGCCAGCACTGCTGAATCGTCCAGCCACCAGAGGACAGGCAGCAGGATGACAACGGCCATCACCACGGGTATGCGGCTGCTCAGTGCGCCGTGCGATGCACTGATGCGGAGTTGATCACTGCTGCGGCTGGCCAGCGGCTGTCGCACCAGCAGCAGTGATCCCCAGTCCGCGGGGCGTCGCCATAACGCGACTGCTGGGGCCAAGACCCCAACACTCCAGATCAGAAATCGCTCCACTCCAGGCACTGGGCCTGGATCCGCTCCGGCCAAAACCAGGCGGATCAGCAGCAGCTCCAGGGGGATGGCTCCAAGAGCCAAGCACTGAAGCCAGAGCAGGGGCTCGCTGCGGGGCTGCACGATCGCTTGCGGGGTCAGGTGGTGAGTTTGCGGCGTTGGGTGACCATTTTGAAGGCTTCAATCCGATCGCCTTCTTCCCAGTTGGCGAATCGATCGGTGCCGACACCGCATTCGAAGCCCGTAGCTACTTCTTTGACATCGTCCTTGTTGCGACGCAGGGAGTCGAGGTCGCCTTCGTAAACCACCTGTTTTCCTCGGTGCACTCGCACTCTGCAGTTGCGATGCAGCTTGCCGGTGGTGACGTAACAGCCGGCAACGGCGCTCTTGCCGATCGTGAAAACGGCGCGCACCTCGGCTTCGCCTAGTGCTTCCTCAACCAGTTCCGGCTCCAGCAGACCTTCCATAGCCATCTGGATGTCCTCCAGAAGCTTGTAGATCACGTCGTAATCCCGAACGTCGACGCCGGTAGCGTCCGCTGCTTTCTTGGCACCGGAGGCCATGGATGTGTTGAAGCCTACGATCACCGCGCCGGAGGCAGCTGCCAAGTCGACGTCGGTTTCTGTGATCTCGCCAGGTGCAGACAGAAGCACGCGAACCTGAACCTCATCCTTGGGGAGCTGCTCGAGCGATCCGAGGATGGCTTCCACAGAGCCCTGAACGTCGGCCTTGAGTATCAGATTGAGTTCCTTGAGCTCGCCTTCATTCGCCTGGCCAGACATTGCCGTGAGTGAGACACGTCGTGACGCCATCTGCTGAGCGAGACGGGTGGCGCGGGCATCGGAGGCGCGATCGCCCACAACGGCCCGGGCTGATTTCTCGTCGGGGTAGACCTCAAACTCATCACCGGCCGTTGGCACTTCGCTGAAGCCCAGGGCCTCCACAGCAAAGGAGGGACCGGCTTCCTTGAGGCGTTGGCGGTTGTCATCCACCATCGCTCGCACCTTGCCGAGCACCGGACCAGCGGCGACCACGTCGCCGGTCTTGAGGGTGCCGTTCTGCACCAGCAGAGTCGCCACAGGGCCTTTAGCTTTGTCGAGGTGTGCTTCGATCACGGTGCCGCGGGCCAGGCGATCAGGGTTGGCCTGCAGGTCTTCCACTTCCGTAACCAGCAGCAGCATCTCTAGCAGCTTGTCAATGTTCTCGCCCTTGATGGCGCTCACCGGCACCATCACCACATCGCCGCCCCAGTCTTCTGCCAGCAGGTTTTGCTCAGACAGCTCCTGCTTCACCCGTTCAGGCGATGAACCCTCTTTATCGATCTTGTTGATTGCCACTACGATCGGTACTTCAGCGGCTCGGGCATGGCTAATGGCTTCCAGGGTCTGAGGCCGGACTCCGTCATCAGCGGCCACCACCAGCACTGCAACGTCGGTCACCTTGGTGCCACGAGCTCGCATGGCGGTGAACGCTTCGTGGCCCGGAGTGTCCAGGAAGGTGAGTTTGCGCGCTTCGTTGTTGTGCTCGATTTCAACCTGGTAAGCACCGATGTGCTGGGTGATGCCTCCGGCCTCTCCTGCAGCGACGCGGGCCTGACGGATGGCATCCAGCAGGCTGGTTTTGCCATGGTCGACGTGGCCCATGACGGTGACCACGGGCGGACGTCGGATCAAATGAGCCTTGTCGGCTTCCTCGATCATTTCGACGGTCTTCTTGGCCGCCTCTTCCACGTCGTCCTGTAGTACCGGCACACCGAATTCCTCGGCGACGGCCTCGATCGTTGGCATGTCCAGGGTCTGGGTGACCGTGGCGATAATCCCCTTAAAGAACAGGGACTTGATGATTTCTGAGCTTTCGACGCTCAGCATGTCCGCCAGCTCTTGCACCGTGAGGTTGTCCTCCGGCACCACAATCATTTCAGGCCGCACCTGCTTGGCTTCCCGGGCCGCCCGCAGCTCCATGGCACGCCGGCGCTGGCGCTGACGGGCAGTTTCCTTCTTGCGCTTGCGCATTGCCGCCACCGGCTTGGGTGCGGTGCGCTGCTGAGATCTGGGCTTGGCGGGACGAGCAAGGCTCGCCGAGAGAACCATGTTCTCCTGTTCGCCGGCGAAGCCGCCAGTCTGTGCCGCAAGGGAATCATCGTTTTCGCCGATGATGTGTACCTTCTGGCGCTGCTTCTGCGGTGAGCGGCTGCGCAGGGCCTCCAGTTTGGCGCTGTCATCCCAGTCGGGACGTCCTGGGCGC
>QCSL01000051.1 GCA_003209165.1 Synechococcus sp. AG-670-B23
AGCCCACTAGAGCAGGGCCAAAAATCAAGGCGTTGCTGGCCTGGAACAACATTGCTGAGTGAATAATAGTTGTTTTGAAGCAGGCAGCTGCATCTCGCCAAAGAAAAGAGCCATAGCCTCAACCGTAGACAAGCAAAGGATGGTGGTGAGAATCAATTCGTTAAGCATCCTTTCATCTTTGTCTCTGACCTTGGTCTAAGACAAAAACCAGCATCTGTAGCTCTTGTTCCAAGACTAAAGGGGGTGAAAACCAGCAATTAAGACTGGCGGGCTAAGCACCAGGCTTAATCCGTTGAGAAGTTAGTGGCAACTTATCATCAATTCCCCAGGTTTGGGTCATAGCGTTGTTATCAAAACGTTTCTGGCTGGTGATCTGAATATATTCACTCGGATTGCGAACCTTTATCTCCCCTCAAATGAACCGTCATCCCAACATCGCCCTTTTTGGTGTCAACTTGGTCATCGCAATGATGGTTATGGCTGCCTTCACCTACGTCGCAAACGCTGGGGGTTGTTCCTACAGCAAGTCCAAATCAGCTGAATCAACAACTGAAGAGGTCAAGTGCAAACCACCCTACAAAAAGGTTGAAGTCGAAGCCTGATCAAATTGGTTAGAAAGGCCTTTGGTGAACTACTTCAGGGTCTCACTCTCTTTCCCCCCCCCCTGGAACAAGGTGCATCATCAGCTTCTGAACTGCTGCCCTGATGCCTTCGCATCATGCTGAATACAGCCAAGCCAACTCAATGAGCAAAGCCAGAGACCTGATCAACGCCCACATGTATCCAGTGCTGGCGACATTTGCGGTGATTTACGGAGCCATTCAGATCGCCCCTATCGCGCAGCAGGCACGGAACTTCAATGCCTGCGTTCAGCAAGGCGTGGAGAGAAACAGAAAGGACCCCAAGGACCCCAACACCCCTCAGCTGCGAGCCCTCAGCGTTGCCTTCTGCAACGGCGAAGGGAGAGCCCCAAGACCTCCACTCCCCCAAGTTGAAGGAGACGAGTTCTTCTGATCTTCAACGGCGGCACCTATTGGCACACTTCGTCCCCAGGGCTTGAGCAGTCAGGGGTTCCTGACCATAAGTATTTCTGCTCGGTGGTCGGCTGATCAAAGTTCCCTAAATATCAACAATTTTTTGATCAGTAAGCCCCCTTTCAACAGCACTAGGCCCTGCACCTCCCGCTGTTGGAAACGCCAATCGATGACTGACCACACTCTCAGCATCTCCGCAGCACTGCTTGAAGCGCAGCTGCAGCGTCTCGAGGCATCCAAAGACAAGGACGAACCAGCACGCGACTGATCGTTAACGGTCGCCCTTCAGCCCTTGCTCAGCACGGCATATTAAGAACGTCCAGCTCCGGCTGATGTTCTCTGAAGACTTCTTGTGGGGGCGGTTGTCTCGATAGCTCTGGGCGTATTGCTCGCCTGGTTCACCACTCGGCTGATCATTTGGTTTTTCAGCCCAGATCGGTATAGGCGTGATAAGGGTTCAGACGACTGAAACCGCTGCAATCCACCAGTGCGTTGAAGAGTGAGGGAGGAGCGGGCGAGGGACCCCGCTGCATGGACTTACATCTCCCAACGCGTTCGCAGAGCTGCACGCGCAAGCAGAATCATCACAGAAAACTTGAGAATATCTGGCTAAGTAGTAATGCTTACCAATTGGTATTTTGTTATTGAGGCAGAGCTGCTTCCAATGCGTTTGTTTGGGGTGGGCTGAGGGGCCCGCTTCTTATTTATCTGACCTAGACGTCGATCACATTGGGCGTTCCAAAAGCGTTGTTCCAGGCGGCTGATGTTGATACCAGCGTCATCAAATGTTTCAACGCTGACCTAGTAACTCATGTTGTCCCCAGGATCTGAATTGAGTCGCTAGGGTGGCGTACCATTTAGCCCAGCTCAAATGAAACGTCATCCGAACATTGCCTTCTTTGGTGGCACCGTGGTCATCGCGATCATGGTTATGGCTGCCTTCGCCAACGTTGCCACAGCAAGTCCTTGCCCTTACAGCAGCAAGTCAGCTGAAGCGACAAAGGAAGAGGTCAAAGACAAAGCCGACAAAAACGCTGAAGTCGAAGTCTGATCCATTGGGCAGGAAAGACCCCTGGTGTGTGAGAAGCCAGGGGCTATGCATCCTCGAATTACCAGCTTGAAATGCTCAGTTCACCATGTTGTGACCCAAACCTGAGGCATTTATGACCAGGTGCAATTCATTCCTCAATGTTGTTCCAGGCCAACATAGAGATATCTGTCTCCGATACAAACAAAACCCTTATTTGAGTTATGCTAAAGCTACGCCTTGGCCTTTACGGAGCACTAACGGCCGCCGGCATCGGATGGCCTTGGTATTGCATCTACAAATTCATAAAGGAAACGGAGGCGTTGGGCCTCGTCGATCCAGTTGAAATCGTCAACCTCTTTTCAGCTGAAGTCTGGGCCAACGCATCAGCCGGTTTCATCGCGGCTGATCTCACGTTGGTACTAATTGCTTCTTTCATCTTTTACGCAGCCGAAGGCATGCGCACTGGAATGAAGCGTTGGTACCTCTATATCCCTGCCACATTCGCTGTCTCCTTTGCCTTCTCGTTCGGACTTTTTATGTTCAACCGCGAGAAGAAGATCCAGGAAGTCACAACAACAGTGGTCCGCCTTGATCCGCCAAAAGACATTTGAAACGCTTTAAGTGTCGATCCCATTGGGCGTCACACTTAAGGAACTGAGACCAGCCGCATTCCAGACCGCCGTAGGAAACGCTTCGACTCCAATCGTAAATAGCACCTCCGCTGAGCTGAGCGGAGAACCCCGGTTCCGGCAGGTCGACGTGCCACCCAGCCTGTAGGCCAGAGAGATATCCTCTACACAAGATCTATCGCCATCTCGCTAGCTTCTTCGTACCCATTGTGGTGAGCCTTGAAACCATTCGCCTAAGTCATCTTGCGAATCATTGAAATGGTCCTCACTTGTCTGCCCTGGAAGATTCATCTGCTGCATGAAGCCACCAACAGACTGCTGATCTAAGTGTCCCTTAGCCTGGATAGACCTTGCTTTCCGCAGCCAGTGCCAGACCGTTGAGTTCCTATCTGCATACTTTTGAACAAGGATTCTTTCGTCAAGACTGACAAGCTCATTTTTGGACAAACGTGTGAGAATATTTTGAAGCTTTAGTCTTACCTTAGTACTCAACACAGGAAAACGATAATTGCTGAGAACATGCTGATTGGCCAAAAACCTTTGTCTATAAAATTATGGATACCAATACAAATCGACCGCTTTATCAAAAATTGATACGAATTATATTTGCCAAGCTTAACTGACATTACGCAATTGATTAGGCCCACGCATAGAAAAAAATCAACACCTGAGTTGCAGCCGCTACACAATACAGAAAAAATGCCTTAATTGATACCCCCTTTGGGTTGTGGCTACCTACTTTGCAGACAATGCAATGCTGATCGTGAGCAGCTCTGTCCAGGGAGATGGCGTCTGTTTGTTAGCCGCTGACCGTTTTCTAACAATTCGCCTTAGTCGCAACAAGAACACTCCAAGGAGAGAGGGGGTATTTCAGGAACAAGCATCACCAGCATTAGCGACAGCAACCAATATCTATTTTTCTCTTAATAGATTTTACTTTTACTGTCAATTCTTATGCCTTATCACTATCACCTTCAAATCCGAAGCATGAAATACGAACATTTTCCCATCGAAGGCCTAGGTGCAATCTCTCAAGCAGGGTGACATCCTTCATTGTCTTTGAGCGATTGAGATACAAATTGGAGCGCTCTGCTTTCAATCTATTTAGCTACAATAACAATCTAGCAACGCTAATTACACAACAGCACCTAGCACAATTATGATTGACGAAGTCAGACCTATCTCGAGCATGACCTAACCGATGAAAAACATCAAAAAGTTTGTTGTAATTGGCGTAATCGCCGCCACCATGGGGCTCTGAAATTTTAGAGAAAATGGATGCATATGAACCTCATCATGAGGATGAGTGGGCTAGTCGAATGGGAGAAATGGGTTACGACGGCGAGCTGTACCCGCTGCCTGAGGAAGGACGCGGAAATCTTTAAGCAGCTTCTGCGTCAATGCTGTTTACGGTTAACTGACTGTTTTTTAAAATCTGGTCTTTCTTTTGCATCAACATCTGGTAGGTCTCTTTGTCCGTGGCGGTGTGCGCAGCTTCAACCAAGAGGATATACTTCTATTCTGGAGACATCTGCCAGCAGTGACTCAGATGATCGTGCCGTAATTTTGGAGTTGCGGAGTAGCCCAAAATGCTTAACCCTCGCTTACTAATTGTATAAATAGCTACTTAGGCAAAACACTTGAAACCTGAAGGCTTTTCAAGCAACACTCGGCATCCCATCGGTCAGCAAATTCCAGGCATAGCCCACTCGACACGCATACAACAAAGCGCTTGTCACCAAGCTGATGTACCACCGACGGAAGCCGAGAAATCATGCTGGGTTCTTGGATCATTTCTCTTCTACTTTATCAGATGGTCGGTTAATAACCCTCACTTAAATGCATCAAGTGGCACATAATGACCACATATGGCGGAATCCGTATGAACTTGACTTCTCAAAAATACTGGAACAATTTTATCGAACGTGGTTACACGCTGAATTGCCCTACTTCTGAAGTTCTGAACATCATCACGCCGACGGGTTTCTCCACTCAGATTCGCCTGAAGCGACTTGCTAACTAAGTGCGGTGAATGCCCGTCAACTGTCGCCAGAGTCGCTCGCTTTGGCTGCGCGCCTTCGTTCGGCATCGACAACGGCGAGACCGAAGAGCCAGCGGTAAATACCGATGGCTATCGCGCCTCGTATTCCGTGAGTGGGCAACCTCTGAGCAAATTCACATTTTCTAAAATCGGAGGGTTTGTCTGGGTCACTGTTCTCCTAAGCAATCACCCCGCCTCCAAAGCCCGCCCCACAAAGCCAGAACGCAGCAGCAGTAATAACCCAAATCTTGAAGAGGGGCAGTTCGCCAAACCGCTTGTGGAACATGGGGGAGCAGGTGATCTCTTTATTCTCCCGCAACTGTCACCGAACTTTCGGCTGGCAGCGTCTCCACCCTGTCTTCTGCATCGTCTGCCAGGCCTCAATCGCGTTATGCCTGAGAATCCGCCGCCGGGTCAGAGCAAGTCGCAATAATGCGGTAAGTGACTCCGTTCGCCTCGTAGACGACTCCATGAAGACATCGCGTTCTGCAGCCCATTGGTCAGCTTCAGTGCAACAGGGTTTCATTGGAGCCTTCGTAGTCGGCTCGCTGCTCTGGGTGATTCAACCGGTTCACGCGCACGGTGATGTGAAAGGGGATGGTGCGATGCCCGACACCAGCAGTGCGACTGGCCCGCAGATGACGATTTATCGATCAGCGAGTTGCGGCTGCTGTACGAAATGGGGATCCCACATCGCTTCAGCGGGATTCGGCATTGATGACCATGTCACCGAGGAAGTAGATGCCGTGAAGAAGGAGCGTGGTGTCAGCTCTCAACAGGCTTCTTGTCACACTGCTGATGTGGAGGGATATGTGATTGAAGGGCATGTACCTGCATCAGCGATCCAGCGTCTTTTGAAGGAGCGGCCCAATATCCGAGGTCTGGCCGTTCCAGGGATGCCAATTGATTCTCCCGGGATGGAAGTGTCTGGCGTCGAGGCTGAACCTTTTGAGGTTCTTGCTATTGAGCATGACGGAACAACATCTGTATTCGATCGCTACTGAGCCTTAGCGGTCCTCGGCCAGCTTAATCACACTGCACTTGGAACACGCTGTCAGGTCGCCACTGGCAGATGCACTGCCGCTTCTCCCGCATCCCCTTTATGCCAACTAAACGCTATCCGGCATGCTGCTGCACAATGAAATGCGCGTGCAGGTAGCCGTCCTTAAGCAGCCTGTAGAGCTTTGATCTGGACTCATAACCGAGGCGTCATGCAGCCTCGCTAATTGTCATTAATTCCATGTAGCTGTCCCAATCTATCCACTATTTTGATAATCACAGGCTAGATAAACGACACGCGTACGAACACGAACGACCCGTAGCATTTACCTCAGGATGGACCCTTAACAGATTCACTGCCAGAATCAGCTCGTCATTGATGATCGCCGCAATACCCAGCCTAGAGAAATGACACTTGAAGACCCGCAGGGTCCTATGAATAGATGACAAATGGGATCTCCACTTCCGACGAGCAGTATTCCTAACCCTGTGGTCAGCACCACTCCAAAAAGAACGTAAAGCCATAGACGTGGATCCGCAAAATTTCGCCACCACTGGCTCAGCATCAGTATCAAAAGAAGTGATTGCAAACTGATGGCAACTGATTTGCCTGTGAGCGGATAAGCCGCAAGTGCCGCCATGGTTATGAGCAGCAGTGTCAACCGCCAAATATGTGAACGACTCACCGCTGCCGTTAGTAGAGCCAGACCGGTAGCGAGTGCTCCATAAAAACACCGTTGAAAAAACTGTTGTGGTTCACGTAAACCCAGTCGGTGGTGGTGTGATCGACCATCTCCGCTAAGGAAGCCAACGAGAAACATATGAATCCAGACCTGAACCACCATCCTCTGCAACGCACCGCCACCCACAGTGGTACGAGAACTGCTTGTAGGTGAACAACTACCAGTACTACCAGCATGATTTAGGTGTCGATTGATCGAAGTATCAACCAGTCCTCTCGACAGCAGCAGGTCTTCTCATCTCATCTTTGATGAACCCAGCAACTCCTACTACTAACGGAATCGTCATCCCAGCAACAGCAAGCAAAGCCATAGCTTGGATGAACCATTTTGGTGAGAGTTGTTTGTCTTCCATTACCGCAATGGGTTGATTGCTTCTGGTGGAGCTAGCTCAGTACTTTCCAACAGCTCCGAGAGAGAATTACCAACAAACGTTCCGCCCGCCATCACTGCTGATAAACCAGCAAGCCCAAGACCTATCGCGACAACGATGTGAGTCAGTTCGACTGTTGCAGCCTTGGGTCCACGGAAACGGGATGCCATCGAGAGCCATCTTCCTGAATCCATTTTGGCTTAGGTAGGCAGGTTGTTTGAACAACACACCGGATCACTACAGATACCCTTCAGACAGACAACGCAAGTTGCTTATCAAAGATAACTTGCTCATGAGCCACTTGATCGCCATAAACCTTATACCACTAACCAAGAAGGTCCAGCCACTTTTGCTGATACTCGAGAAGCAGATTTCCTTGGGTCGAAACAACAGTAACGGGTTTGCCATTTTCAGGATGAGCAAACAAGAGACTTGTCCTCGTTACTGGCGCAGGGAGCTGGTCTTTGTAGAGATGGCTTATTGCAAGTGAGTAGGCAGCCAACTGCAAACGCTGCTGCTCACAAAACTTAGGTAAGACGTTCTTCCCGTGACGCTTGGTCTTGTAGTCGATGAGGACTACATCGTCATTGACAAGCATGAACCCATCACAACTACCGGCGTAGGCGCCAACACCATGGATCGAATGATGCAGTGGGACCTCAACAGCCAGTGTTTTCGAGGCTCGTGAAACCAGGCTCTGAAGAGGGTTGATCCACTGCATATGCTCCTAAACCGGTGCGTGGTCTTGACTCTGTAACCACTTCTCCATTGCTAGGTGGACTGCCGTTCCACGTTTGGCGGATTCTTTAGTGACTGCGTCGTGGTCAATGTCGGGTTCTGACCTTTTCCACTTCGACTTATCGAACGGAAACTTCCAACCCAGAATCGAAGTCACGTTCGGCGCTACACGTCCACCACACTCGTATAGACCAAATTTCCGCCCCTTCGGGAACCAACGCTCACTCACCTTAATGGGAGTGATTGGTTCAAACACGGGAGGCTGCATCGCACCGGAAGTCTGGGAGTTGGGCGTTCGATGAATTTTGACTGGATTGCCCATAGCAGGCATGGACTGCTTACAGCTCGTCATCCCTAAACAGAAAGGCCGCCCTTCCCAGTGGAAGAGACGGCATAGCTCGCTCGCTTGTGTATCTTTAATCCCGTGATGTGGTCAGGGGTTGAGAGACCAGTCCACCAATACCTTGGACATCAACGTGCCTTCTGATGCCCCTTTACCAACTCGCCTCAAAGCACCCAAATAGCTGCCATCATTGCGGCGACTTAACGCGGTTAGAAGATAAAAAGCCAACAATGGCAGACAACCTCAGAGTATTGACTTTTGTAAGGAGAATAACCAAAGCATTGAGTTATTAAGCCTGTTTCATGAATTTGTGTAAATCGGAGTGCGGCAATCAAAAGACGTAATTCATCTAAATGTTAGATCTACAAATTCCCTTTAGGTTTTTTTGGAGCGTTGCTCGTGGGCTCTGCCCTTATGTCAATGGCAACGAATCCCAAGGAGTTGATTTTGCTAGGTGGTACCTTCCTTCTAGGTCTAGGGGCACTTGAGGCAGTGCTGAGGTACGGAGGCTTTTAGTCCATCCTCTGATCGCCAAAGGTCCAAGACCTTTCGGAAATGCTGCTCGATGCAGGAATTGCAGATTCACTTTGTGAATTTCAGGGTTGATCTTTGTGAAAAATATTTATCAAGATGCATCCATTCTCCATTCTGGTCTTGAGCCTTCCTGTAACAACAAGAGTACGTAGAAACCATTTTGTTGCCACTGCTACGCGTACAAAAGGATTCAATTAGGTCGATAGATTTTTTTGACAACTCGAGAAAAGCAACGACTTGCCTTGCAAGAGCTTTCATGACATCGCATTCTCTATAGGTCAAATGACGAGGTCTTCTTCGATCTATCACGCACAAAGTAACTATTTTAATGACGCACTGTTTTCCAGCGGTAAACCTGCATCAAGCCTTATCTGAGGGTCACCGAAAACAAGAGGATTGTCAATAAAGCGCGATTCCATCGTTGCATCGTGAACTATAAGGGGATCGGAGGAATGAATTGCGTGAACGCAAAAAGACCAATCTCTTGGCGTTTCTTGAATATTAACTCCTACTTTTGACTTGAACCACTGCCAATCTACATCAACAAGGGTCATAAGAGCAATGGGCGCAGAGGGACCTATCGTGGCCATCAGATGATCCTGAATAAGAGTTAATCCTGGACAATTCTTATCAAGTTTGCTTATGATGTACTTTGCGTGAGCACTACTGCAACACTATTGGGAGATGAAAACCAGCGGATTCCCTCGCCCGCGTCTCCCAAACTCTTCAAAAAACATCGCAACGTTGGCATGGCTCATTTGGCAGTCGCGATCGGCTCTTAAGAACAGGCAGCAGTCATGGAGGGGGCGATGGTGACTTTGGAGGCCCACCTCCATCCAATGGTTCCTTTATGACCATTGTGCGCTGGAGCGACACTGGCTCCCTCTCTGACGAGCAGGGAGTCAGTTCAGCGTTAGAAAGCTCTCAACATCGCTTTATTGCCTGTGTCCACTCCAAAAGAACTTCAACGCGTGAGCTTCTGAACTACACGAAAGCCAACGGAGACGAGCTGGTTGGGCTCGCTGTGGAATTGGCGGAAGACCCCAGTGGCGGCTTTCAAGTAAGGGTCCTTATGGATTCAAATGTCGTGAGTGGCGTAACAGTGGTCCCCTTGCAACAAGGCGGCTGCTGCGACTAATCAGCAGCAAAAGGATTCAGTCCAGAGAGCTGTTGGCGATCTTCTGTCGCCAGTCGGGGCCGAACTCTGATGCGAGGTCGTCCTCAAGGGATTTCAAGTAGCGCTTTCTTTGTCCGGACTCCCAGCCTTCAAAGACTGGAATTTCTTTCGTGTTTTGACTCACGGATGCATTTTACAAAAATCTCTTTACTTTGCCTAAAGAGCATTTTCGAAGGCCTTTGTTGTGTCAGTCTACACTCAAAATCTGATCGTCTTCTTCTGCTGCTTCGGCGTGGCTCTCGTAGCCGTGAACATCTACAGATTCACGCTGCGGACGAACGACTGAGTAATCGACACACCAGCCAGCACGGTTTCTTGCCTCAACTTCCTAAATTGGAAATGGTACGGATCAAGTATTAATTGATTGTTTGTAACTACATAAACAAGGATCCATTCGCAGTTTCTAATCGCTGCCATGTTTCATATACTTGGCCTGGGTCAGCTGCATAGGTTGCCGCTCTTTCGTGGCCAGGGAAGGCGAGAACAAGACTCATTAGTTGCCCCGAACGTCGTATTTAAAAACTCCTTTCAAAGTTTTACCTGCAAACTCTCCTCCGTCTGGGGTCATATCTAACGTTCCGGCAGTAACATTAACGACTACACTCCCAGTGGGATGTTTCACGAAACTGCCTACATACGCAGATGGGCAAACATCGTGATTATGTAATTTGAAGCGACCATTCTTGATTTCCCATACATAGTGACTCCACACACCAGGAGAAAGCCAGTGTGTCTTCAGTTGACAGGCAATAACTTTGTATTGGCCATCAATAACGGTTGTTTGCATGGGATCGCTCATAGGAACTAAGCAGCTAACTGAACATCGAGACCAGAAAGCTCTTTTATATCTTCCTCTAGTTTATCCAAAAGAGGTTCACAATGCTTGCGAGCACCGGGATATTGAACGAACTCCTCCCGGTAAAGCATTAATTGAAGGATCTCAATCTCTTCGCTCAGACAATCACGGTAGGAATAACCCACAACACACTCCAAGAAAAGGGCGAACTCAACGACATTGCACGAATTCCAAAAACTCTGTGGTTCAAGCAGGGCAATGTCCGGGACTCAACAACACAAACTGTGGCCTTAGTTACACATCAAGGACGGGCACGCCGTTCTCCAGCTGCTCCAGCTGCTCCAGCTGCTCACGAATCGCAGTGATTTGCTCCTGCTGGTTCGCCTCCAACAGGTGTTTGCCGATGGTGCGGAAGATCAAGTCAGCCGCAGCAACCCCCTGCGAGTCATCGGCTCAGGCGGGCGGGGCGGAACGTAGCTGTAGGTCCTGATGGCTACCCACTGCGCATGCGCGGTCGACGTATCGGGCTTGAAGTGACAGAGCTTCTGTTGCTGCTCGGAATACAGCCACCACCTCACCACCAGCCTTTTCTGGCGACTCGTGAAAGCTGCGGTCCTTGTTCGACATGCAGATGGTCTAACCAAACTGTTGGTATGCCTGCCGCATAAAACGACGACCAGCTACATGACCAAAAAACAGCCCCTTCCCTCGGTTGGGCTGACTTCCAACAGCCTTAACCGAAGCAATGATGTGGGGCGACGGAACCGCGAGGAGAACAGCGTTCTCCCCGAGCGATGCGGTTGCCGTTCCAAAAGCTTGAAGAGGCGTTACGCACTTCCGTGCGATGCACTGAAAGTTTCCCGTTATTGGAAGACGTCATTAAGTGCAGAAAGCCAGCCCTCGTCCCAGATGCCGTGGGATGAGGACTGGATTGTCTGCCAGCTAACGGGTCGCTCTCCCGTGCTGCTGCGTTGACCCTCTCAGCCGTTGATCAGGTGGTGCAGAAACCCTTGATAAGGACTTTCCAGTGGCACCGCACAACATTTTCCAGAGACCTTTGGGATCAACAATTTCTTCCGTGAACCTCTGTTCTACTGGTATCACTGACGACCGAATTGTCTCCCAAGCCTCAATGACGTTGTGTTTAAGCATCCGCCGACAGGTTTGCGGCACTGGTGGCCTGGCTGGCACCCACGGAGTTAGACCGCTCAGGTTTGGGTTGCTTGCACCTGGTTAACCACCACCAGCTCAGTTCCTGACGACTGATGCCGGTACTAACTTGAAATTACAACAGTTTGGAATTGTGCAGTGGACAACTTCGAACTAGCGACAAAGCTATAGGTAGATGAGCGGTTAAGGGTGCGCTAGGTGATCGAGGACCAGCCACAAGCCAGAGATGAGAAGGGTCGAGGCCGTCATCAGGGCAAGCCTGAAAAGAAAGGATGCTCAAACCAACAATGAGGATTAACAACCATGGAAACTAAGAGCCGCAAAGCAACCACAGCTCACAAGATCATCGAGACCGGAGAAGGTGTCCTGAATTTGGTCTGGGGTAAGGCTGATGCAAGGAGAGCAGCTTCACTTGAAATCATTGCTCGCACGGCTTACACAGCAGAGGAGAGTGCCTGCCACTATCTAGAGACGATTGGCCTTGATCGAGAAGGCACGATCAGGGAGACATTGGAACTAGCTCGTTATCAGGACACCAATGAGCAGACTCACGAGGACATCTTCGCGAGAGATCTAAATGGGTTGAAAAACTGGGGTGACCGCTTCTTAGCCCGACATATTGCCGTGATCATCTATTGGGTGTTCGCCATCACAACCCTGATTGACCATGAAATGGCTGCTTTGCTGGGTGAGGCAGTTGAGGTTGAGGCGGTGAAAACCTATCGACGGATGCTCAAGGAACAACCACAGGAATGGTTGGCTCAACCAGCAACACCAACGGCAACTCACTACTGGGAGAAGCCCAACAGCATGTGGCGAGTGAGAGGAGACCATATGCCTTGCTCAATGCGTGACGTCGTGGAGGCCATCGTGAAAGACGAGGCAAACCACGTAGTCGCCAATAGCAAGAAAGCAAAAGCTTTTTGATTGGCGACTAAGGACCGCATGGGTCTGGCTTAAACGGACAATCCAGCTGCTGCTGATCGCTCACCAGCCACACCTCACCACCAGCCTTTTCTGGCGACTCGTGAAAGCTGCGGTCCTTGTTGGGCACAGCTCATCTCCTAACCAAACTGGTGACATCCCGAGGTACTTGTGTTGAAACGGCTGCTGCTGCTGCCACTGATTCCTCTACTGACTGCCTGTCAGAACCCGATAGAGAGCGAATACTGATTACGATGGATGGTGGTTGGCAACAAGGTCGAAGCAGAGACCAAAAAAGCTCTTGGTCTTGGCGAAAACGACGATCTAGAGGCTTATTGCAAGAGATACTTGGACGCCATGCCGAGCACTGGAGGGTTTTAAACGTCAATCACGTTGAGCATGCCTGAAGTCTTAGCCAGACTGGTTGCCATACCGACCCTTTATGGAACGAACTTGATGCCTGCGCTAAAGCCTGTCATTGCATACCTGCTGATTGTCACAGCGGCTACACCACTAGTGGGCCTTCTAGACGCCGAAGCCCAAACTATTTCTCAACCTGGTTATTCAAGTACTACGCAGTGCTTTCGAGATGAATACAGAGAGGAATACGTTCCTGGCACAAAAGACAGGCCCGGATACGTACGTAATTGGACTGAAAAGGTAGAGATAGCCTGTACTTACACGCCGACTCAATCTTCTACACAAAAAAACCAAACGGTTGAAGTCGACAACAACGACTGTCGCCAAGGCAGTGTGATTGGTGGACTGCTTGGAGCTGGTCTTGGAGCGGCACTATCCAGAAAAGAAGGACGTTGGGTGGGAGTCCCTGTTGGGGCTGCGGCAGGAGCGGTGGTTGGCTGTCAGGTAGATGGTGGTTGATGCTCTCTGAACACGCATGAGCCCACTACTCCTGCTGGTTGGCTTAGGGCTCGGCGGTTATCTCACTGTATGGCGCAATAAGCGAGCCTTGAAAGCCAAAGCGAGGCGCAAGCGTTAGCTGTCCTCAGCCAGTTGAATAATCGCTCTTAGGTTGCGCCACTCCTGAGCAGTCCATGGTGGCACTGACCAACAACTTGGATCAATAAACGCCGCAGCCCGTGCTTCCCAGCTATCAGCCTCGCGGCTCTCAATCCATTCGTTAATTGGTGCCATCGCTTCATCTAGCGCCTCATCGCTTAGCGCAGACTCCTGACGCCATATCGGTGAGTCTGCATTTAATCGGGTTGGTTTTGTACATGCCTCTGCAATGAAGGCAACCCATAGGGCTCTGTCTCGAGGTAAAGAGCCCTTTTGTCCGGTCCATCACGCAAATAGTCGTTTAGCTGTCCCTTTCGGTGCAATCGCCGCAATGTGACGCACGACTTAAAGCTGAGGTGGGTACTAGCATTACTCAGGTTTAATACTGTCATT
>QCSL01000052.1 GCA_003209165.1 Synechococcus sp. AG-670-B23
GTGCCCAAGACGCCGCCTGAACCGATGCCCACGGTGCTCTGAAGCAGGTGATAACCGCCGCCCAATGGGTCCTGACTCGGGTCGAGGAACAGCACTAAACGGTCTCGTTGATAGTCCTTTAGACCGTGCGTCCAGAGCCAGGGCGTAACGGCAGCCATGGCGCTGTGGACGGCCACGTTTGCTGTTGCCGCTAGCCGTTTCCAGGGCAAGGAGCGATAGGCAAGAACCACCATCAGCGGGATCCAGAGGCCCATGGCCCAGGGGAGAAGTCCTGAGAGCAGGGCCGTTACTAGCGGTGACAGCAACAGAATCACCCACTCAATGGGCATGCCTGACCAATAGAGCATCGTGAGCATCAGGGCGCCGAACACGAGGGATGTGCCGAGATCAGGCTGGATGAACACCAATAGCCAAGGCACTGCAATCACCCCGAGCGGGCGCATAAGATCAATCGGTCGTTCCACCGGGTGTCGCGATAACACCGCTGCCACGAGCAAGATCACTGCGATCTTGGCGAATTCCGATGGCTGGACATGAACTCCGCCAATGCTGATCCAACGTTGGGCTCCTAGCGCTGTCGTTCCAATTACGCGCACCGCCACCAGGCTGATCACCGTGAGGGTGTAGACGGGAACCAGAAGAGGTCTGAGACGCTGCAGAGACAGCCGCTCCAACACCAGCGCGAGCAGCACGCCAAAGGTTGCGGTGATCCAGTGGTGGTACCAGTCGGCATAGTTTGCCTGGCGTTGGGTGCTGGCGATCAGCACCCCTGCGATGGAGACCATTCCGAGCGGAACACCCCAGAGCACCCACTCCCGGTGCGATCTGTGGCGGTCACGTCGGGTGAACATCGTCAGACGGGCTGGGTGATGGCCTTGAGCACGGCTTCAGCGAGGCTCCTGAACTCAGCGGCGCTGGCGGAGTCACTGCGATTCATCACGATGGGTCGTCCCGTGTCTCCACCTTCCTGCACAGGCATTTCCATCGGGATCTGAGCAAGCAGGGGGATGTCGTAGTCCGTGGCGAGTTGGGCGCCGCCGCCACTACCGAAGAGGGCATAGCGGCAGTCGGGACGGTCTGGAGGAATGAAGGCGCTCATGTTCTCCACCACGCCGAGGACGGGGATGCCCATCTGCCGGAACATGGCGAGACCCCGCCGCGCATCCTGCAGCGACACTTGCTGGGGGGTGGTTACGATCACAACTCCGGCCATCGGCACGGCCTGGGCCAGGGAGAGTTGGGCATCACCGGTTCCCGGCGGCAGGTCAACGATGAGCACGTCCCGCTCACCCCATTCGGCCTGATACAGGAACTGCCGAATGATGCCGTTGAGCATTGGGCCGCGCCAGATCACAGGCTGGTGATCGTCGATCAGCAGACCCATCGACACCATGGCAATCCCGCAGGTCTCGATTGGGACGATTCGCTGCTGATCCCCACTGCCCTGCACCTCTGGCGTTTGGTCAGCGACGCCCAGCATGGTGGGTGCGTTCGGCCCGTAAATATCGGCGTCCAGAAGTCCGACCCGCAGGCCTGTCTGGGCGAGGGCGCAGGCCAGATTGACGGCGACGGTGCTCTTGCCGACGCCGCCTTTGCCGCTGCTCACCGCAATCACCCGGCGGACGCCAGGGATTGATTGGCGTTCAGCCGGCTGACCATGGCCGGCTTGGCCAATGCCTCCCTGGCTTGGCGGTTGGCCGATCTCGATTTGCACGTCCTCGATGCCGTCGATGGCCATCAGAGCGCCCCGTGCCTCGTCCACGATGCGATCTCGCTGGCTTTGGGCGAAGCCGGGAAGGCTGAGGCGAAACACAGCCCGTGGCGGGCTCATGCGGATCTGTTCGATCCAGCCGAGCTCCAAGGCCGTTTTGCCACTGCCGGCATCTTTGACTTGCTGGAGGGCTTGGTTGGCCTGCTCAACCGGGTTCATCCGTTTCATCAAGGCAAGCCGGATCCTAGGGGCGCTGCCCGTGACAGTCCCTGAAGGAGGCTTGTCCAGGCCTGGGGTGACCTGGTTAGGTTTCGATGTCTTCAGTTTCTGACAAATGGTCCGCTCCCTGATTCGCCGCGTCCTCGGACGCCAGGACGTGGGTGTCAGCAACGCTTCCCTTGAGTTGCCCCCTAGCGATTCCAGAGAGCGCGCCCGGGCGATGGTGATGGGGCTGCAGGATGAAATCTGTTCGGGTCTGGAAGCGCTCGACGGTGAAGGCAGCTTCGCCGAAGAAAGTTGGGTCAGGCCTGAGGGGGGTGGGGGTCGATCCCGGGTGATGCGTGAGGGCCGCGTCTTCGAACAGGGCGGCGTGAATTTCTCTGAGGTTCAAGGGGAAGAACTGCCCCCGTCGATCCTCAAACAGCGTCCGGAGGCGAAGGGGCATCCCTGGTTCGCCACGGGAACTTCGATGGTGTTGCATCCGCGCAACCCTTACATCCCGACGGTTCACCTCAACTACCGCTACTTCGAGGCTGGTCCGGTGTGGTGGTTCGGCGGGGGGGCTGACTTGACGCCCTATTACCCCTTCCTCGACGACGCACGCCATTTCCATCGCACCCATCAGGCAGCCTGTGATTCGGTTCATCCGGATCTGCACAAGGTCTTCAAACCTTGGTGTGACGAATACTTTTTCTTGAAGCACCGCGGTGAAACCCGCGGCGTCGGCGGCATCTTCTACGACTATCAAGATGCCAACGGCACGCTGTACAAAGGTCAGGATCCCTCCGGCCCTGCGGCTCAGGTGTCAGCCCGTTTGGAGGCTCGTCCGTTGAGTTGGGAGCAGCTGTTCTCCCTCGGTCAGGCCAACGGCAGAGCCTTCCTGCCCTCCTATGCCCCCATCGTCGAGAAGCGTCATCCGATGGCCTACGGCGATCGCGAAAGGGAGTTCCAGCTCTATCGCCGTGGTCGCTATGTGGAATTCAATCTGGTCTGGGACCGCGGCACGATTTTTGGCTTGCAGACCAATGGACGGACGGAGTCGATCCTGATGTCTCTGCCCCCGCTGGTGCGCTGGGAGTACGGCTACACCGCGGAGGCTGGATCACGAGAGGCCCTGCTAACCGAACTGTTCACCAAGCCTCAAGACTGGCTTGGTGATTCCTCCCTCGATGAGCGCTGCCGCCCCCATGGAGCGATCGATTAACTGATGCCTTGCACGAGCGCGTTCACCACACGTTCGGCCAGGCAGTTCACTGTGTGCTGCCTTGTTCTCGGATCCCTCAGCTTCGTCTCGAGGGGAGGTTCGAGCATGGCGATTTCAAGAATTCCGATACCGCGCCTTGGTCCGCCAAGGCCTCCGCGGAAATTGCGTGGGAATCGCCCAAACGCCTGGGCCAGGCTTTCATCGACGACGTTGAGTTCGCGTATGTTCTTGAGCACGGGAATCAGGCCAGAGCCGAAGCCATGGGGACGGTAGGCATCGAAATGGATCTCCAACACATATTCACCACGCTCCGAAAACACTTTGGCTTTCGACCAGTTGGTAGCAGGGTCTGTGTCGTTGGCGATGGAGATTGAAGGAGGGGTATAGGAACGGATGTTCAAGCCACGGGCTTTGCCTTTGCTAACAACTGCGGCCTGAACCTCGCGGTTCCAGAACAGTTCATCTCGAATGCCCGGCTGCATCGGCGGAAGGTTTTGCTGATCCACGGCATACCCCGGGGTTCCCGGACTGGCGGTGCCCTGGGAGTCGGCGTGTCCTGCCATGACGACGATCGGGAGGTTGCTTTGAACAGGGCTCAGGCCGACCCAGCTCCCGGGTTCCTTTGTGCGTGGGCCCAGCAGTGGGTCTGGCGTAGCGGGCGCTGGACAGGGGGCTGGCGGTGCCGGTGCCGGTGCTGGTTGCTCCTCTGGTTCTTTGTCGGGATCGGCTGTGCCAATCCAGTTGTGCTGTTCCGCAGCCTTGGTCATTGCGAGGGTCACCAGCGAAAAGCCTGTGATTGCAAGACCTGTGGCAAAGCGGCGCCGCTGCATCCAGGCCGGCAGACGCATTGTTCAGATCGGAGAGGAGAGCAGGGATCCATCACTGGCGAGTTGCAAGGTTTCAGCCAGTTCGAGTTCGATGGCGATCAATTCGTCTCGATGGGCCCGCAGGCGAATGGCGCTTCCCTCTCCCTTGGGAGCGGGAAGAAGTTGCAGTTCCAGCGCTTCTGTGCGGGCTGCCCGCCGCGTGTAAAGAGCTCCTGCCAGAGGGCCGAAGCCGATCAGCAGCAGAGGCCACCAGTGCAGTTGAGGTACGAGCTGACGCAGCACCAAGCCGAAGCAGGCGGAGCCAATGGCCGCAAGCATGGACAGCAATACGGCCAGGGGTTGACTGGAGGCCACCTTCCCCTTGAAGCGGAGTACCTGTCGCTCTGCATCGCCGCCATCTCGGTTCCAACCGCGATCCTCTAACCAGGTGCTGAGCCCATCGAGAACGATGATGGGGGGTTGGGGAGACATCACATCCACCACCGTGGTTCGGTCTTTGCTCGCTGCGCGGAGAAAGAACACGAGACCAATTGCCAGCAGAACAGTCAGCAGGAGGGTGGATTGAAATCCTGCAGGCATGGCGTGTCGGTGGTGATGAACCTTTTTAAGCCTTGCGCAGGTTGAATCGCTCAGTTCAAGGCGAACCGGTGGGCGTCCAGCCAGTTGCGCCAGGGCTGCATCAGCCGCTCGGCTTCGCCGCGTGCATCGGCTTGAAGGTGCAGCATGCGCCGTGGCCGTCCACGACTCGGGCAGCGTTGGGTATAACTGCTGATCGAGCCCTGTTGCTCAAGGAAATCCAGGGCCTGTTGCAGCACTGTTTCCGAGAGCCGCAGTTGTGGCTCCTCCCGGATCAGTTTCTGCAGGAGTCCGGAGGGATAGTTGTCGTCTTTAAGCAAGCACTCGAGGATCCAGCAGACAGCCAGTTCCAGGTCGAGGAATTGCGGGGGCGGCTGATGGAAGTACTGCTCGATGTCTGCCAGACAAGTGCGCGAAGGCTTTCTGCGAGAGAACACAGGCGCGAGATGACTTCACCAATCAAAAACGATCTCATTTCGAGATTCAAGAGGAGAGTCTCGAGACTTGCTGTGGGGCGTCTGGCCACACTGGCCCTATCCCTTCCTGAAGTCATGGCTGAGCATTCGTCATCCCCAGCGGAATTCGTCGTCTTTGATCGCGATCTCGATGCAGCTTGGACGGAGCGCTACCTGCAGTCCCCGCGGCTTGCGGTTGACACTGAAGCGATGGGGTTGATCCATGGGCGTGATCGGCTTTGTTTGGTTCAGATCGCAGACGCCGAAGACCGTGTCGCTTGCGTCCGCATTGGCTTGAGCCAGACCGAGGCTCCCAACCTCAAGCGTCTGTTTGAAGAGGCAACGGTGGAAAAGGTCTTTCACTTCGCCCGGTTCGATGTGGCCGCGCTTGCCGCCGGTCTGGGGATTGCAGTGAGTCCCGTGTTCTGTACCAAGGTCGGCAGTCGGCTTGGCCGGACCTACACCCCCCGCCATGGCCTTAAGGATCTCGTGATGGAGTTAGTCGGCGTTGAGCTGGACAAGGGCGCCCAGAGCAGTGATTGGGGCCGGGTGGATGAACTCACGGATGCCCAGTTGGCCTACGCCGCCAACGACGTCCGCTACCTCCTGCCTGCCCGGGAGCGCTTGGAACAGATGCTGCAGCGGGAAGGGCGTTGGGATCTGGCGCAGCGCTGCTTCCAATGCGTTCCGGTCGTTGCCGAGCTGGATCGGCTGCGTTTTCACCAGATCTTTGAGCACTGAGGCTGAGGTTCAGTCTTCCAACATGAAGTTGCCGTCTCCTTCGCTGTTCTCCAGCAACGAGTCCAGCTGACGGGCGTGGTCGCCGTTGTCGTTGTCGAGGGCGGCCAGCATGGATTCAGCCATCGCTCGCCGTCCTTCCACATCGCGATGTCCTTCGCGGGCCGCGGCCTGTTCCACCTGGCGCCGGGCACTGGCTAGACTGATACTCAGTCGACTGGCCAACTGGGCACAAAGTTTGACGAGGGTGGGGTCCTGAATCGCGGCCATCGCAACCAACCGGGGATCTTCAGTATCCGTTGAAGCGATCCAGAATTAGGTTTGCCAGCTGATCGCTTCCCCCCGAAGGCCCCATCCGCTGCGCACCGATCTGTCCCAAGTGGGTGCGGAGTGCTGGGTCATCCAAGAGGTATTTGAGCAGCATGGTGAGCTCGGCTTCGTCAGAGCACGGACGAACCGCTCCCCCCAGCAGCCGGCTTTGGCGCCGGGCGAAGCCCGGCTTGAACTGAGGCCCTGGACCCGGAAGGGAAAGGGCTGGAATGCCCAGCCCCACCAGTTGTTCCGTGGCCGTTCCGGCGGTGGCGATGCCGGCTTCCGCCCAGCCGGCCCATTGGTCAAAGCAACCTCGCCCGATTAGCACCAGGCAGGCTCCTTTCACCCAGCACGCTTCGGCACCCAGTTGGTCCGAAGGAGGAAGACTCTGTCGAAAACCCAGTTGTTTAAGACTTTCGCTCAGGGCCTCTGAATCGGGTTGGGCTCCCACGGCCACGAGCAGTGCCATCGGCACATGGCCAGGCAGTCCCATGGTGCTGCGCACCAAGCGCCGCAGATTGCGCTGGGCCTCCGGTACGCGACTTCCGCAGAGCAGGAGCACCCGGCGGCAGCGTTTTAGTGCCGATGGCAGTGGTTGGATTCGCAGGCCGTCCATCATCGGATTGCCCGGCGCCAGGGCGCCTACCCCTTTGCGCTGCAGGCCGCGGGCCGTGAGCCGATCACGCATGGCCACCAGTCGACAGCGTCGCGAGCGCATCAAGCGCCATTCCCAGGGATCCCACTCACTACCTTTGAGCCGGTGATAACAGTCGCTTTTGGCCCGGCCGGGACCGCTGAGCCAGGTGTAGTCGCTCTTCGGAGTGCCGATGAAGCCGAAGGGGGGCGCCGCTGCTCCAGGCCATCAGCAGTGGCAGTAAGTCGCCGACGGCAACGATGGGTTGGCGCTCATCCCCCAGGCGGCGCACCAACCGCCACTGACTCCAGCTCAGGCTCGGGAGCCCAGCCCTGACGTCTGCCAGCAGACCTCTCAGGCTTTGGTTGCTGAAGCCACCGCTTGGCAGGGCCGCTTTTGGCCCCAATCGTGTCAACCAACCCTGCTGAACCGCAGCATCAAAGACCCGGCCGGCGCCCACCAGTGGAAGCACGGTCAGAGGCCTTCGAGGTGCGCGCCGATGGACGGCCTGGATGATCCGCAGGGTGATCAGGTCTTCGCCGTGGCCGTTGCAGAGAAACAGCAGAGAGCCAGGTGCATGGCTGATACGATCCCCTGATGGGAGCGGCTGTTCCCGGGCGGCGGCATGGCCAAGTGGTAAGGCAGAGGATTGCAAATCCTTTATCCCCAGTTCGAATCTGGGTGCCGCCTTTGAATCCTCATCACAGTTGAGCCTCCGCGCTCATGCCGGCAACATTGCGTGAGTGACTCTCGCAGCTGAAGGTGTCCGCATCAATCCAGCAGCGACCCTGGGCGGTGCTGGTTGAAGGAATGCCCGTAGGGAGACCTCTGGCATCAATGCGGACCCATGATGTGCTGAGCAGGGTCCCACTCCAGCTGCGTTGATCCAATCTGCAGCCGAAGTGGCCGCAGCTGAGGGGACTGCCCTGATCTTCATCAAGGCTAACGAAACTCAACTGGTAGCTACCGCCCGTTTCTTCATCGTCTCCGATGAAACGAAGCCGCAGGCCATTGCTTCCGTTTGCGCTGATCTGCAGGCGTTCGCAGGCCAAGGGACGCCCGTCAACAACGATGCGGCAGAGCGCAGGCCTCTGTTCCAGTCGGCCAAAGACCAGCGTCGGATCGGCCGTTTCCGGAACGGCGAGCAGCAGTGGCGTCATCCACAGGTGGATCATCAGTAATCGCTGTCGGCGACGCACATTCCCAGGCAGCGAATGCCGTTGCTGGCTGTTCTGCGGCAGTGGTTGCAGAGGATGCGTTCCTCGTCTTCGGTCGATCCCTCCACGGCCTGATCGGTCGATGTCGCAGGTTCCTGTGAGGGGGATGCGGTCATGACGGACGCAGCAGGACGGGTCGAAGGCGATCATGGCTGGCAGCAGCATCGCCCCGTTGAACGGCATCGGTTTCGGCACCTGGGCCTGGGGCAACAAGGCTGTTTGGGGTTACGACGCCCAGCGGGATGACGCTCGACTTCGCGCCACGTTTCGACAGGCTATTGGCGCTGGACTGAACTTGATCGACACTGCGGATTCCTACGGAACGGGGAGCCTGAATGGACGCAGTGAAGCGTTGCTTGGCGAATTCATGGCTGCGTTGCCAGCCCTGCGCCGATCTCAGTTGACGGTGGCCACGAAATTGGCGCCATTCCCCTGGCGATGGGGCCGTCGGGGCTTTGATGCCGCCTTCGAGTCCAGTCGAATGCGGCTCAAGGGGCAGCTGCGGCGGGTGCAGTTGCACTGGAGCACGGCGCGTTACGCGCCGTGGCAAGAGACAGGCCTTCTCGATGGTTTGGCTGAGCTCGTGCTGGCTGGCCGAGTGGAAGAGTTAGGGCTGTCCAACCTGGGCCCCCAACGCTTGGCGTGGCTCCATCGCCGGCTGTTGGAGCGCGGCGTTTCCCTGCGCAGTGTTCAGGTGCAATGTTCGCTTTTGGCGCCTGCGGATGATCAGCTGCTCGAAATAATCGCCGTCAGCAGGGACCTTGATGTGGAGGTATTGGCTTATAGCCCTCTAGCGCTTGGCGTTCTGGCTTGTGTGCCAGGCTCTGAGGAGAGGCTTCCTACCACCTGGTTGAGACGCCGTTTGTTCCGGCGCTTGCTTCCGGCCAGCCTTGAGTTGCGCAGTGCGATTGAGGCAATCTCGATTGAGCGCCGGGCATCGATGGTGCAAGTTGCGTTGAACTGGTGCAGAGCTTTTGGAACAACGCCGATCCCGGGGCTGCGCACTCCGGATCAGGCCAGGGATGTCGCAGCTGCACTGCAGTGGTCGATGTCTCCGCAGGAGCGTCAGCGATTGGATGGGGCCCGGCTCCGTTGCAGCGAGCGAATGCCCGCCAATCCCTTCCAGAGTCGCTGAGAGTTGTGCTCAGGCCTCTGAGGCGGATTCAGGGGCTGGGCTCACCACCACCGGGATGCTGTCGCCATCATTGCGAATCGGAACGACCTTGTCTTGCGAGGGTTCCAGGCGAATTGGGTCAGCGGGGGTGTTCTGTTGTTGGGCGCAGGCGGAGAGGGCTTCTTGAAGCAAAGAATCAAAGGTTGCCCCAGGTAGTCGATGACGGGCGACCTCCAGAAAGGTGCGTGGCAGAGATTCGCCTGCAGCGCTCCTTAGGGCAGGGTTGTTCTGGCGATGCTCCTGCTCGTCATGAATGGCACGGATGAAGCGGCGCGTGACGTCACGCTTGGTGGACGCCTTGATCAGAGTGTCACGCTCCTGAGGACCATGACTGAGCTCCTGCTCCATGTCTTGAATCCGCCGTTCGAGGCTTTCCAAAACTTCCTGAGCTTCCTTGCCGATGTGAGCAAGTTGCCCATCCGAAAGGTGGGGCATGTCGGCCACGAAGACCTTGCCGTGATCACGGAGCGTGAGAAATGTGGGTCGTGCGCCCTGCCTGTATCCCTGCTGTCTGTCCTGGCCTGAATGCAAAGGACGCCTCGGAGGAACCGGACCTGCAGACGATCGACGGCGCGTGATGCGCTGGGGCTTATCAAAAGGCATTGAAAAAAGATGTATTGACGCCGCTATCGGAAAAAGTTCCGATGTGCTTATCAAAAGCTTATTCGATCCGTTCTTCGCTGGTGTTCTGTTGCATCGAACCCGTCTGAAACTGACGCAATCAGGCGGGCAGCCCCTCCAGAACCGCGGGTCTGCCTGGGGTATTGGAGGTCACGTCGCCAATCACCCAGGCCTGATGGTTCTTGCTTTGGCAGTGCTCGATCACAACTGCTTCGCTCCCCGCCTTTACCACCAGGCAGAAGCCGACGCCTAGGTTGAACGTATGCCACAGGTCCCGTTCGGGAATGTCTCCGGCCTCCTGTAGCCAATGGAACAGGGGCGGCCTTGTCCAGCTGGTGGCGTCGAGGCGAGCAGAACAGCCATCCGGCAGGCAGCGCGGAAGGTTTTCTGCTAGCCCCCCGCCGGTGATATGGGCCATGCCGTGCAGCTCGCATCTGCTCTGCAGCAGGTGTTGCACCAGGTCGGCGTAGAGAGTTGTCGGTGCCAGCAGGTCGCCGATTAGAGAGCGCTTGTCGTTGCCGTACAGGGTGCTCGCATCCGCTTTGGCCCGTTCCAACACTTTGCGCACCAGGCTGAAGCCATTGCTGTGCACGCCGCTGCTGGCCACACCAATCACGCTGTCGCCAGGCTGGATGTGCTGGCCGTCGATGAGCTCGTCCTCTTCGACGACGGCCACGCAAAAACCGGCGAGGTCGTAGCGCCCTTGGGGATAGAACCCCGGCATCTCGGCCGTTTCGCCGCCGAGCAAGGCGCAGCCGCTCTGCCTGCAGCCATCGGCGATTCCCTCCACGACTTCAGCCATTGCTGATGGCGCTAAAGCGCCGGCGGCCATGTAATCCAGAAAAAAGAGCGGCGCAGCCCCAGAGGTGATCACGTCGTTGACGCACATCGCTACCAAGTCGATGCCCACGCCGTGATGTCTGCCATGCTCCTGCGCCAGTTCAAGTTTGGTCCCGACGCCATCGGTGCCCGACACGAGCAGGGGCTTGCGCAGTCCCGCTGGAAGACGCATCAGCCCACCAAAACCGCCTAGGCCACCGATGACCTCCGGACGGTGGGTAGCTTCCACAGAAGCCTTGATCCGCTGCACAAACGCGCGTCCGGCTTCGACATCAACCCCAGCGCTCTTGTAATCCATGGAATGAATCCGTTGCATTGATCCTGCAATGCCGCTCAGCCTGTGCTGATTGGGTTGCCGGCACAGCGTCTAATTGGGTGTGCTTATCCATCGTTTGCTTATGGCTTATGTGCAGGGACTTGCGTTTTGGCGTTGATCTGCCAGTCGGCAAGCGGATTGGAGGTGACGGCGGGCTTGGGTGGCTGTGCCGGTTATGCCGATGGAGCCCAGTTTGCTTTAAGGAGCACTTTTTATGTTCACTTAGAACTCTTGATGAAGGCACACCAAGTTTTTGGAGTTGCGTGTGTTGCTCCATGTCTTGGTCACGCCACTCTGCATGCGAGTCCTTTTGACGATGGCAACGCTCTCCGGAGCGATTACAGGGATTGCGGCGCTCCCGCCGGCGGTGGCCAGCGATTTCTCATCGGTCAACGGAGCAGAGCCCACTGACACTCTTGATCTGTTGGTCGAGCCTCACGTCGCCGAGCTCCAGGCGACCCTATTCCCCGCTGAGGTCAAGCCCGTCGTTGCGCCTCCAGCTCCTGAACTCACCAAGTCGAAGCTGAAGGTCGTGCCTGAGGTGCTGAAGGTCATTACAGGTGAGGCCAGTTGGTATGGCCCCGGTTTTTATGGCAACCGCACGGCCAATGGTGAGGTCTACAGGCGCGGCACGATGACGGCGGCCCACCGCACACTTCCCTTTGGAACGAAAGTGCGTGTGACCAACCTCTGGAATGGGCGCACGGCCGTAATTCGTATCAACGATCGCGGCCCCTTCATTGATCACCGGGTGATCGACCTTGGCCACGGCGCCGCCTCTGATCTGGGTTTGACCGCCTCTGGAATCGCCCAGGTCAAGCTTGAGGTGCTGCGCTGAGCTGCGTCGTTCTTTCCACCCAGGCCGAGCTGAAGAGCTTCCGGGCCAACCTCAGTGGACCACTGCAATTCGTGCCCACCATGGGGGGGCTGCATGAGGGCCATGGCGAACTGATTCGCCGTGCTGAGGCTCAGGGGCCTGTGCTCGTGAGTGTGTTCGTCAACCCACTCCAATTCGGGCCAGCTGAAGACTTTGATCGCTACCCGCGAACGCTCGAAGCGGATCGGGGTTTAGCCGAACGCTCTGGCGCCCATGCTCTTTGGGCTCCGACTGTCGATGCCGTCTACCCCGGTGGACTTCAGTCAGCGGTTTCGAGCTCAGCATCGGCAGACCTGCAGACTTATCTCTGTGGAGCCTCTCGTCCAGGCCATTTTGATGGCGTTGTCACGGTTGTGGCCAGGCTGCTGCAGCTGGTAGAGCCGTCCTGCCTATGGCTGGGCGAAAAGGATTGGCAACAGCTGGTGATCCTGCGCCGGCTGGTGGAAGACCTCGATTTGAACGTGGCGGTTCAGGGCGTTCCCACCGTTCGTGAAGCCGACGGTCTGGCCTTGAGTTCCCGAAACGAATACCTCTCTTCTGCTGATCGTGCTCGGGCCGCTGCTCTGCCGGAGGCGTTGCGCCGTGCCGATCCAAACGATCCCGAGACCGCAGTGCGCAGAAGTCTTGGTCAAGCAGGGCTTGAGGTGGAGTATGTAGAGAGGGTCAACCCCTTTACGCTTCAGCCCTGTGGGTTTGAAACGGCTATCTCGCTGTTGGCCGCAGCGGTGCGTTGCGGGACGACCCGTTTGATCGATCACGTCTTTCTGATGACCCGCCAGCCTCTCGTTGCCATTGATGGCCCTGCCGGTGCTGGTAAAAGCACCGTCACTCGGGCCTTTGCTGAGCGGATGGGGCTGGTTTATCTCGATACCGGCGCGATGTACCGTTCGGTGACATGGTTGGTGCAACAGAACGGTGTAGATCCCCAAGATGCGGCGTCCATTGCGCCGCTGTTGAAAGACCTCGACCTTCAGCTGCGATCGCTGCCTGGTGGCGGCCAGCAGGAGGTGGTGAATGGCCAGGACGTGAGTGAAGCGATTCGCTCACCGGAAGTCACAGCATCGGTTTCGGCTGTGGCAGCTCACCGTTGTGTCAGGCAAGCGCTGACTGCTCAACAGAAAGCGATGGGTGCCAAGGGTGGCTTGGTGGCGGAAGGTCGGGACATCGGTACCGCTGTTTTCCCCGACGCTGATTTGAAGGTGTTCCTCACGGCCACGGTGGGAGAACGCGCCCGGCGCCGTGCTCTTGATCTGGAGCAGCGGGGGTTCCCAGTGCCTGAGCGATCTGAGCTCGAGGCACAGATCGCCGAACGGGATCATCTCGACAGCACGCGAGAGGAGTCCCCCTTGGTGCAGGCGGAAGATGCGGTTGAGCTTGTGACCGATGGCATGAGCATTGAGGCTGTGATTGATGCCCTGGTGGCTCAGTTCCGGTCTCGGGTGGCCGAAGAAGCCTGGCCTATGCCTGCTGGCTGAGCTCGTCCAGCAAGTTGGTGCATGCGTCCTCAAGCAGGTCGAGCACATGCACGAAGCCTGCGTCGCCCCCGTAATAGGGATCAGGGACCTCCGTTTCAGAGAACCGGCGGGCATAGCTGAGCATCGGTTTGATGCTGGCCGTTGCTCGAGACCCAGCTTCCCGAGCCAATCCCTGCACAGCATTGAGATTGTCGTCGTCCATGGTCAGCACCAGATCGAAACTTGAGAAATCGTCGAGGCTGATCTGTCGCGCGCGGCTGGGCAGCTGAATGCCGCGGCGATTGGCCGCGACCTGCATGCGTCGGTCCGCAGGATTGCCCACATGCCATCCTCCCGTTCC
>QCSL01000053.1 GCA_003209165.1 Synechococcus sp. AG-670-B23
GCAATCAGCTCGGCCATGGCTTTCACATAGCCGGGGTGGTCGAACCAACTGCGAATGCAGCGGATCGGCAACTTTTCAAAAGAGGGATCCGCCTGACGCAGGCGCTGCAGCTCGCGGAAGCTCGATCCGCTGGTGCTGATCGAGAAGTGGGGATAGAGGGGGAGCACCACCACCTCATCCATGCCATCGGCCTTGATGTCCGCCACAGCGGATTCAGTAAAGGGGTGCCAATAGCGCATGGCCACATAGCTGGTGGCGTCAATGCCGCGCTGACGCAGCAAACTCTGAAGTTCTCGGGCCTGCTGCTCGGTGATCCGCCGCAGCGGTGATCCGCCGCCGATTGAGCGATAGGCCTCCTGCGACTTGCTACTGCGCAGGGTGCTGATCAACCAGGCCAGCGGTTTCTGCAGCGCCGGACTAGGCAGCCGAATGATCTCTGGATCGGCAAACAGGTTGTAGAGAAATGGGCCAACGTCCTGGATCCGCTCCGGGCCACCCAAGTTCAGCAGGACGACACCGACGCGAGACATACCGAGCAGAACGGCTTTCGGGGGTTGAGCGTAGCCGCCGTGGACGCCATCCTTTGTTCCGACGACACATTTATGGAGTTCAAAAGTGTGCTGGAGACCGCCAATGCGCAGCTGGCGGCGCAAGGGTCACTCCTGCGCATCGAGCAACGGGGTCGACGACTGAACCTGCGCGGGCCTCTGCCCCTGCGCAGGGATCCCAGTCGCAGAGGCGTGCAACGGATCAGCCTGGGGCTTAGGGCCGATCCAGCCGGACTGAATCAGGCCCTCAGCACCGCTGCCCTGGTGCAGCTCCAATTGGATCAGCGCAGTTTTGATTGGACGCTTTGGTCGGCCCACTCCCGTTCCAACAAGGCCAAAGGGCGCTCCATCGGCATCCAGCCCGCAATCGAGAGCTTCGAAGCAGCATTTTTCGCCGACCCGCGTCGACGCCGTTCCCTGGCGAGCAGTCGCACCACCTGGACCAGTGCCTACTTGCCCTACCTGCGACGCCTGGCGCGTCAGTGCGGTGATCAGCCGCTGGAGCCAGCACTACTCATGGAGACACTGACCAGTTACGACGACGGCAGCCGCAGCAGACAGCAGTGCGCCACATCCCTGGCAGCCCTGGCCCGGCATCTGGAGCTGCCCTTACCGGAAGACTGGCGCCAGGAGGCCGGCGGCTATGGCCTACACCGAGCCCGCTTCCGCCAATTGCCCACCGACGCGCAGATCCTGGAGGCCGCAGGCCGCATTCCCAATGCCCAGTGGCGCCTGGCCTTTGCCCTAATGGCCACCTACGGTCTTCGAAACCACGAGGTGTTCTTCTGCGATTGTTCCTCCCTGGCCCCGGATGGAGATCAGGTATTGCGGGTGCTGCCGACCACCAAAACCGGTGAGCACCAAAGCTGGCCGTTCCACCCCGACTGGGTCGAACGCTTCGGGTTGCAGGAACTGGCGGCGAACCCGGCCGCCCTGCCGTCGATCCAGACCGATCTGCGTCGCACCACTCTGCAGCAGGTGGGACGGAGGGTGAGTGAGCAATTCCGCCGCTATGACCTGCCGATTACGCCCTACGACCTGCGCCATGCCTGGGCCGTGCGCACCATCCACGTTGGCCTGCCGGACACAGTCGCCGCCAGGATGATGGGCCACTCTGTAGCGATCCACACCCGCACGTATCACCACTGGATCACCCGGCGTGACCAGCAGCAGGCGGTGGATGCAGCCCTGGCTCGCCAACCGGCCTAACAACAATCTGACTGCACATCAAGGATGACGTCGTTTCTGAGGCCGCTGGCCTACCGCTACCGCTGGATTTATGACACGGTTACGGCGGTGTCATCGCTGAGTGTGGGTGGAGTGAAACGCCTCCGAAGCCTCGGCCTTGAGGCATTGCGACCCCATCTCAAGCCCGAAGCTGCGGTGCTGGATCTCTGCTGCGGCAGTGGAGAGGCTGCAGCTCCCTGGCTGGCGGCGGGCTATGCTGTGACGGGTCTTGATGTCTCCCCCCGCGCGCTGGAGCTTGCCGCCCAACGGTACCCCGACCTGAAGCGGGTGGAGGGTCTAGCCGAAGATCCGCCGCTGGCCGATGCCAGCTTCAGCGCCATCCAGATGAGCGTGGCTCTGCACGAATTCCCCCGCAGCGATCGGGAGCGGGTGCTGCGCAGTGTGCTGCGGCTGCTGGAACCTGGCGGCTGGTTGGTGCTTGTGGATCTGCATCCTGCGGGCCTATGGCTGAAGCTTCCCCAACAACTGTTTTGTGCCCTCTTTGAAACCGACACCGCCACCGCCATGCTGGAAGACGACCTCCGCTCACAGCTGGAGCAACTCGGGTTCAGCGGCGTGAACCAAGAACTGCTGGCGGGACGGGCCCTGCAGCGCATAACCGCCACACGGCCTCGATAGAAGCAAAAACACCCCTTCCTCCATGAGCACAAACGATCTTGACCAATCCGCCGCGGCACTTGGCATTGGGGGCAAGCTCGCCCCCGAAACGGATAACGCCGGTTACCGCAAACGGATGGAGCGGCGCCAGCAGGTGCAAAAGCAACGGGTGGAGGAACGCAACAAGGAGAAAGGCCTAGTGCTGGTGTTCACTGGCCAGGGCAAGGGCAAAACCACTGCTGGTCTGGGGCTGGTGCTGCGCACCCTTGGCCATGGAGAGCGAGTGGCGATTGTTCAATTCATAAAGGGGGGCTGGGAGCCCGGCGAAGCACGGGCACTGCAAGCCTTCGGCGAGCAAGTGAACTGGCATGCTTTAGGGGAGGGCTTCACCTGGGAAACCCAGAATCGGGAGCGGGATCAACAGTTGGTGGAGTCGGCCTGGCAGACAGCCCTGGGCTACTTGCGAGATGCCAGCGTGAAGCTGGTGCTGCTCGACGAGCTGAACGTGGCCTTGAAACTGGGCTATATCGATGCCGACACAGTGATTGCGGGATTGAACGAGAGACCACAGCTGACCCACGTTGCGGTGACCGGGCGGGGCGCACCTGCAAAGCTGGTGAAGCGGGCCGATCTGGTAACAGATATGACTTTAGTGCACCACCCCTTCAGGGAGCAGGGGGTCAAAGCCCAGGCGGGCATCGAGTTTTGAAGACTGAATTCAGGCAGCGTTAGGCCGCTTCAGCCGCCTCAAGATCGTCCTGCAAATGACGGGTGGCTGCGATGAGCACGGAGAGTCCACTCACCAAAAGGGCGCCATACACCACAGGTTCACGCCAACAATCCGGATCCTGGCTAGCCCGCTCCAGAGCTGAAAGCGTGAGACGGGCCATCACTCCGCTTTTGGTGGCATCGGTCTCTGGCATAAAACAGCCGCAGTTTCCCCATCCAAGCGGTGATCTGAGGCCTCTGCCAGTGCTTGCTACTGTCAGACGGATCTGGGCCGTTGATGACCTACACACGCGTCCTGCTGAAACTCAGCGGCGAAGCTCTGATGGGATCTCAGGGCTATGGCATCGATCCCGCCATTGTTCAGTCGATTGCTTCCGACGTCGCCAAGGTGGTGGCTAACGGCACACAACTGGCTATCGTCGTGGGCGGTGGGAACATCTTCCGCGGCCTTAAGGGTTCTGCAGCGGGCATGGAGAGGGCCACGGCCGATTACGTAGGCATGTTGGCCACTGTGATGAATGCCATCACCCTCCAGGACGGGCTCGAGAGGGCCGGCGTTCCCACCAGGGTGCAGACCGCTATCGCCATGCAGGAGGTGGCGGAGCCCTACATCCGTCGCAAAGCAATACGGCACCTGGAGAAAAATCGGGTGGTGGTGTTCGGCGCCGGTTGCGGCAATCCTTTCTTCACCACAGACACCACCGCCGCCCTACGAGCAGCGGAGATCAATGCCGATGTGGTGTTTAAGGCCACCAAGGTGGATGGGGTTTACGACAAAGACCCGGCCAAGCACGCCGATGCGGTGAAGCATTCACAACTCAGCTATCAAGACGTGCTCAGTGGCGAGTTGGGGGTGATGGACAGCACCGCCATCGCCCTCTGCAAAGACAACAACATCCCGATTGTTGTTTTCAACTTGTTTGAACCTGGCAACATCGGCAGAGCCGTGGCAGGGGAACCGATCGGATCCCGAATAGGCGACCCTGCCTGACAACGCCACCCATACGCACGCCTCTTCACTCAGCAATCATGTCGACCCAGGATCTCGAAGCCAGCATGCGCAAGTCGGTGGAGGCCACTCAGCGCAACTTCAACACCATCCGCACCGGACGAGCCAATTCCTCCCTGCTGGATCGAATCAGCGTGGAGTACTACGGCGCCGAAACACCGCTGAAGTCGATTGCCACCCTGTCGACCCCTGATTCCCAGACGATCCAGATCCAACCGTTCGACATCAGTGCCCTGGCCTCGATCGAAAAAGCGATCGCCATGAGTGAGCTGGGCTTCACTCCCAACAACGACGGCAAGATCATCCGCATCAACGTGCCGCCCCTCACCGAAGAGCGGCGCAAGGAGTTCTGCAAGCTGGCGTCGAAGTATACCGAGGAAGGCAAGGTGGCCCTGCGCAACCTGCGCCGCGACGCCATCGACAAGATTAAGAAGCAGGAGAAAGAGGGTGACTTCTCCGAAGACCAGAGCCGAGATGAACAAGACAGCGTTCAGAAAACGCTTGATAAGTTCATAGCTGAACTGGAACGGCACTTGGCCACCAAGGAAGCCGACATCCTCAAGGTGTGAGCAAAGGAGTGGATCGGACCCGCGACGTTTTGATCGTCGGGTCCGGGGCCGCTGGTGGTGCAGCGGCAGTGCATCTCGCGGCGGCGGGCCATGACGTCCTGACGCTTGAGCGCGACGCTGAGCCTCGAATCAAACCCTGCGGCGGTGGCATGGCTGCCTCAGTTCAGCAGTGGTTTTCGTTCTCCCTGGAGCCTGCGGTGGAACAGGTGATCCGTCAGGTGGATTTCAGTTGGTGCCTAGAGGATCCGGTGGTCGCCGAGCTGCCAGGGGATGCACCGTTCTGGATCGTGCGACGGGAAAAGTTGGATCAACTGCTCTCAGTTCAGGCCATTCAGGCTGGAGCTGAACGCCTCGAAGGCGTTGAAGTCAATGACATCCGCTGCAACGGAGACATCTGGCAGGTGACGGCAACCGATGGTCGCCATTGGCAGGGGCGGGCCGTGGTGATCGCCGATGGTTCGGGGTCGGCCTGGCCACAACGACTTGGCCTGGGAGCCAAACATCCCCAGATGGCCACAACCATGTCGGTACGGCTGGAGGGTCAGGGCCAGCTCAGCGATGGCACGACCCGATTTGAATTCGGCCTGGTGAAACAGGGCTTTGCGTGGGCCTTTCCCCTCGATGGGGGGATGAATATTGGCGTGGGCAGCTTCATAGGCAGACAGGACGCCGACCCGGAGCAGGTGCTGGCGCAGCTGCTGCCGGATCTGGGCTTCCCCTCCGAAGCCGGCATTCGTCAGCGCCGCCAACTGCGGTTGTGGAACGGCCATCACCGTCTGGATGGCAACGGCATTGTGGTGGTGGGTGATGCGGCATCGCTATGCGATCCCTTTTTGGCGGAAGGGCTACGACCCGCGCTGATGAGTGGGTGCGAGGCCGCCCGCCATCTGGATCTCTGGCTCCGCCAAGGTACAAGTGATTTACGGGGCTACAGCCGCACCATGCGGGAGCGCTGGGGCGAGTCAATGGCCTGGGGGCGGCGCATCGCCCAGGTGTTTTATCGCTTTCCCGGTGTGGGGTATCAGCTGGGGATCAAACGACCCACAGCACCACGGCGGATTGCTCAGATTCTTTCTGGGGAGATGGGTTACGGCGACATCGCCCAACGGGTGATCAAACGACTGCTGCTGCAGCGTAACTAAAGACCGAGGCTGAGCTGCTGGCCGCCTTTGTGGGGCTGCAGACGTTGGCGGCGGTGGCTAGCCGTTGTTGGTTTTAACCCCGCCTTGCGGGAACCATGCCTGCGCTGAATTGCATCGGCATGGCGATCGAAACCGGCTGAGCGGCGAATCTCCCAGATGCGGTCTTTCGCGTCCTGCATAGATGTGGTGACGTCAACGATCGGTGCTGGCATGCCGCCGCCAAGCATCCAGGGCTCATGAATGTGAATTGAGGGCACATCCTTGAGTTCTGGGCACCATTTACGGATGAACAACCCATGGGGGTCATGGTCCATGCCCTGCTTGATCGGGTTGTAGATCCGGATTGTGTTGATCGAAGTGCTGCCCGACTGCATCTGGCATTGGCTCCAGTGAATGCCAGGCTCGTAGTCGACAAACTGGCGGGCCAGGTGAAGGCCACTGTCCCGCCAAGGCAACCAGAGGTTGTAGCTGGCGAATGACATCAACATCGCCCGCATTCGGAAGTTGATCCAGCCATGGGCCCGCAAGGCGCGCATGCAGGCATCCGCAAAGGGAACGCCGGTGCGACCTTCGCTCCAGGCCCTCAAGCGCTCGGCATCCGCCCCGCGAATGCCCCGCATGAACGGGTGGAAATCGCTGAATTCAATCGCCGGCTGATCCTCCAGCTTCTGAATGAAGTGGCAATGCCAGTGCAGCCGTGATTCAAAACTGCTTACGCCACGGCCGCTGTGGTTGCGGCTGGTTTGCAGCACCTCGCGCATCGAGAGGCAACCCCAGGTTAGATACGTCGAAAGCCGAGAACAACCGGTAAAAGCGGTGTTGGGGCTCGACATCGCCCGTTGATAACGCGGGGCACGGTGCCGCAGAAAATCGCTCAATTCCCCCAGGCCGATCGAGCGCCCGCCGATCTGCCGCTGCGGACACTCATCCGAAAGCAGGTCTGAACAGGGGCGCCACGGGATTTCACCGGGATCAATACCCTCCAGCAGTTGCAACTCGGCCGGTGCTGGCGTGATGGACTCCGCCATCTGAGCCTCCCAGCGCTTGGCCCAGCCATTGCGGCTGCGCATCCGGCGCGTCACTCCGAACTGCGGGATTTCGCTCCAGACGATGCCGTGCTGGCGGGCCCAAGTCCCCACGCGTTTATCGCGCTGATAGGTCCATCCGTTGCCGGTTTCCTCATGGCTCCAGAGCCCATCGATGCCGAACTGTCGCCGGGCCCTCTCCAAAACCTGCACCACATCGCCGCGACGCACCACCAGCGGCTGGCCCAGATTCGCCAGGGCCTGGCGCAACTCCACAAGCGACTCGCGGCAAAACAACCACTGACGTTCGGATGCATCAGGCTGCTGCCAAAACCCCGGCTCCACCACATACAACGGCAGAACCGGACCACGCTCCGCAGCAGTAGCCAAGGGCCTGTGATCCAGCGTGCGCAGATCACGCTTGAACCAAACGATATGCAGCGCTGACATTCACTGCATTACAAGGACTCTGTTTCTAATCGATTCAGCGCTTCATCCAAGGTTCAATTCACCGCCGTCTCCATGACGTCGCAGAAGCGGGTTTTCACCGTTTCGCGAAACCCCACCAAATCCAAACAACGCGTCATCAAACGCCGCGCCAAGAAAACAGACCATTTGCAAGGAAAACACACCGCCATAGGAACCAAAAGATCCCCGCCGTTCGAGGCTTGTAACAAGCTAAGCAGTCTGCCGTTCATCCCTCGGACAACCTAATGTCCCGCAATCGCGAATCAATGGATGCCAGGAGTTGCACCGCAAACATCGGTGTCTCCTGAACCGCAAACAGAAACTTGTCGCGGTTCATGGCAATCAAACGGCAATCACTGGTGGCCGTGGCTGTGCTCAAGCGCTGATGGTCCTTCATCACCAAGGCCCCTGCGCCGAACACATGGCCCACCGGGATGTCCTCGTGTCCCTTATGGCCTGCCGAATCGATCCAGGTGAGCCGTATCGATCCTTCCAATAGGCCATAAATGCAGGTTCCGGTTTCTCCAGTACGAAACAGAACCTCCCTCTGCTTCAGATGGATCACTTCGGCCTTACTGGCCAAAGAGCGCATGGTGTCAAGCGCATGCATGGAACAGTGAGTGACTCAGACAGAGGTCAGAGCCAGGGCAGCACCGAAGCCTTGGCGCACGTCCTCCTGGGAGATCAAACCATCATTGTCTTGATCCAGCGCGTCGAAGATCGCATCACTGCCGAGCCATTCATCGCGGGTGATCGATCCATCGCCATTCATGTCGTTGAGCATGAAAATCTCTGAAACTGCGTGGCGGAAGGCGGAACCTCCCTCCAGTTCGGCCAAACGATGGGCCAGCTGGTGTTCCAGGGTTTCTATCGCCTTGCTGAAGCCTTTGATGCCCTCGGCGAGTTTATCGGTGGCCATCCGATCGTCCTCCATCAACGCATCGAACTTGGCGCGGTCGACATGGATCTTGGCTTCGCCATCGGTGGGATGGGCCGCATCCAATTTCCGGGTGAGCACCGCATCACTTTCCCGGAGCTGATCCAACAACTTGGGTGAAATCGTGAGCAGATCACAGCCAGCCAGCTCCGTAATTTCATCGATGTTGCGGAAGCTCGCACCCATCACCTCCGTGCTGTAGCCGTGGGTCTTGTAGTAGTTGAAGATCTTGGTCACCGAAATCACGCCGGGATCTTCCTGCCCTGGGTAAGAGTCGCGCCCCGTTTCAGCCTTGTACCAATCCAAGATGCGCCCAACGAAGGGGGAAATCAGAGTGACGCCAGCTTCGGCGCAGGCGACCGCCTGACCGAAACCAAACAGCAGGGTGAGGTTGCAGTGAATCCCTTCCTTCTCCAGCACCTCGGCGGCTTTGATGCCTTCCCAGGTGGAAGCGATTTTGATCAGAACGCGATCGTTGCTGATCCCAGCATCGTTGTACAAACGAATCAGCTTGCGCCCTTTTTCAATCGTGGCGTCGGTGTCAAAACTCAGACGAGCATCCACCTCCGTCGACACACGACGGGGAACGATCTTGAGAATCTCCTTGCCGAAGATCACACTGATTTCATCCAGCGCTTCCCGCACCACGTCTTCTACCGGTGCGTCGCAGCCCATCAACTTGCGCGATGACCTTAGAGCCTCATCAATCAGGCTCTGATAAGCCGGAATCTGCGCAGCAGCCAGGATCAACGACGGGTTGGTGGTGGCATCCCGAGGGGTGAACTTACGGATCGCCTCCAGATCACCCGTGTCGGCAACGACCACGGTCATTTGTGAAAGCTGATCGAGCAGGCTGGTCATGATGTAAGACGGCTCAATACCATTAACGTAGCGACGCTTTTTGGCGCGTCAGCTGTTCAAAAGCTTGTTCAATTCAGCAGGTTTTGAGGGAGCAATGCGCTCCACAACCAGCAGGGCGTCAATGATCTGTTTGGCGACAGGAACGGCAACGGTGGAGCCGTAGGCGTGTTCACCTTGGGGCTCATCCACCAACACAAACACCACGTAACGGGGATCCTCAATCGGCAAGGTCGCCACGAAGCTGCAGATCTTTGCTCCTGGGAGATAAATACCATTCAAGGCCTTTTGTGCCGTTCCCGTTTTGCCACCGATTCGGTAACCGGATGTTTTCACACCACTGCCGCTGCCCTTATCCACGACAGATTCCATCCACTGGAGCACCGTGCGCGTGACCTCCGGGTTCAGCATTTGCTGACCACTGGGTGCCGCTGCCGGAGCCAAGGCATCACCCGAGCGGAAGCCACGGGTGATGTGGGGACTGATCAACTTGCCACCATTGGCCAGCATCCCGTGGAGCTGCACCAGCTTGAGCGGTGTGAGTGAAAACCCCTGACCAAACGCCGTGGTCGCCGGCTCAATCGGCTGACTGGTGAACTGCTGCTTGCTCTTAAGTTGTCCAGCCACCGCGCCGGGGAGGTCGGTGTCGGGACGCTGATTGATGCCGAGACGCTCCATCCAGTTCCAGTAAGCATCTTCGTCAAGACGACTCATGGCCTGGACCATTCCGACGTTGCTGGACACCTGCAGAACGGTGGCGAAATCCACCAGACCATGGGCTTTTTTGTCGTGGTTGTTGATCGGCCAACCACCGATCATCAGCTTCCCCACGTCGTTGACCCGATCCGACGCCTGAATGGCACCGTCCTGGAGTGCTAGGGCAAGATTGATCGGCTTAAACGTCGAGCCCGGTTCGTAGAGATCCTGAACAGACCATTCACGAAACCGCCCCGTGGGGAAATCCCAGTAGCGATTGGGGTCATAAGTGGGTGTCGATGCGAGCACCAACAGCTCACCGTTAGTGGCATCCATCACGATGGCAGCGCCTTTCTGCGCCTTCCATTTGGACACCTGCTCAGCAAGGGCTTTGAGCGCCACCTGCTGGAGCCTGGAATCTAGCGTCAGCTGAAGACGTAAATCATCGCCATAGAAGGCTCCCGGAGCGAGGTTGGCCGGCAAAGGAGTGCCATCGGCTCCGCGGCGGAGATATCGGGTTTGCTCATGGCGAGCCAAATCACCATCGCGGCTCTGCTCAAGACCCGCTTGAGGTTGCCGCTCCGCATTGAGAAAACCAACCACGTTGGCGAACAACGACGCCTGGGGATACACCCGTTGGGGATAAGCCTCCAGATCCAAGCCGCTGATACCAAGAGCACGGATGCGATCTGCCGTCTCCGGATCCAGCTCTTCCGCCAATTTGATCCCCGAAGCCTGAGTGCCCATGGCTTTCAAAAGCTCGGACGCGGGGCGGGCTAACGGATTCGCCAACACCACCGCCACATCCTCTATCGGGCGAATGTGATTGGGGGTATCTCCCGGCATGTTGAAGTAGCGGGGATGGGCCCAGAGCCGAAACCGCTTTTCATCCATGGCGACCAGGCGGCCAGTGCGATCGACAATTGGACGCCGTTTCCCCAAGGGTTGGGTGCGCTGTGTTTGCAGCTGACGGGCACGCTGCTCCAAGGCGGGGGCCTGCACCAACTGCAGCCAGGCCATGCGACCCACCAAACCCAGCAGGCCTCCCGCCAAAATCCAGAAAATCATCCAGAGCCGCTTGGGAGGGACCTTCGTCAAAGGAACGACCCGTGAGCGGGACCGCCGCGAACGAACGGGTCGATGCCCTGACAACCGCGTCATCAGTACCCGGCCCTAATGGGCTGACTCCCCAGGGCCTGGAGCGAGGCCATCGGAGAGGAAGCGGTTGCTTGCAGCGACCCCAGCGACCCCAGCGACCCAAGAGCAGGGCGATCGAGATGCACCAGGTTGGCCACCTGCGTCGGCACAAGGATGTTGGGCTGCTGAGAACGCTGCAGCAGATGCTGTTCCATGACGGCGGTTGATTCCGTCAATCGGTGAGCCTGAGTGCGTGTTGCTTCCAACAAGCGGAAGGCCACGGTCCAGCGATGCTGCCAGTGCAGCGTGAGGCCAGCCAAGACCGCAACCGCAGCAATCAACCCCAGCAGAGTGCCATCCATCAGGCGATGGAGCCCCCCCAGGAGAGGAGATCGTCGTGCAATTCGTCCGGAGGACAGTGACCCTTGAATAAGCTCGAAGGCTGTGGTCGATGCACGCTGTTCCGGAGCGGCAACCACCGGGATCACAGGCGAATAGGCCAGTGAACCACCTACTGAAAGGCTGGGCAAGGCTCAGAGCAGCAGCAGATTCAGGAAGGTCACTGCATTCCACAGCCCATGCATCAGCACGGAGGGCCATAGGCGTCCGCTGCGGAGCCGCACCAATCCAAGCCCAACGCCCAACACTGTGAGTGGTGCCAGCTCGCCAACACTGATGTGGGCCATGGCAAACAACAGGCCACTAAGCAAGACCCCCGGGAGGGGGCCGAGCCGGGCTACCAACACCGGCAGCAAGGCACCGCGGAAGATCGTCTCTTCAAACAGCGGCGCCAGCACAACCGCAGTAAGAGAGAGCAATCCCAGGGCGAGCGGATCACGGCTGCCAAGCACCAACTCCAACAGCGGATTGCTGCCCCCGGGATCCCCCACAAGGCGAACGAGCAACCATCCCGTGAGCATCACCAATGGCGTCACCATCAACCAGCCCGCCACCGCATCCCGCAGAGCTGAGAACAGCGGTTGCACGCGCCACTGCATCCATCCCCCCTGCGGCGCTCTCTCCTTCGCCAGGGAACGCACTTGTCGCCAAAGGATCAAAAGGCTCGGCAGGGCCATCACGCCATAGTTGATTACCACGCCGACGGCTTCACGGCGAGGACTGCCCAGCCCCGCCGTCAGTGCACCAACCAACGGGAACGCCACCAGCGGAACGCCGAAGGCACTGATCACCACGAAGCCACCCGCCACCAGCAGGGCCATATCGATCAGGGTCAGATCCGGACCCTGAACCTCCGGCCAGGCCATCAGCCGGCCACGCAGCAGCCGCCAGGCCTGACCGAGCAGCAGCAGGCCACCGAGCAGGGCCGTGACGAGGGGCAGCACCGTGCTGAAGGCCAAACGCAATGCCGCCTTGTCCGCTGCTACTGCATCGATGCAGAGCGACGGATCAGAGGCGCCGGCTTCGCACTGCAGCTGCTGAAGCAGATGATCCTCGAGAGGAGCGGCCTGGTCAACCGGGCCCTGTGCCATCCCTTGCAACAACGCCAGCACCTGTTGTTGCCGCTCACTTCGCTCCTCGGAGGCGATCCCCTCCAGGGTCTTTAGCAGCGCATCCCGCGGCGCATCCCCCAGGAGGGCTTCTCGAAGGGGAAGCGGCACCGCAGGTTCGGCGAGGAGCGTCAGCTCTTGCTGCTGCAAGCTCAGGGCCGGCGCCACTGAAGGTCGCGACAGGCTGTCCACCAAACCCGACAGCCAGATAAAACCAGCCAAAGCGAGGGACAAAGCCGCCAGAGGCCCCTTCCAGCGCGGG